>PFLZ01000007.1 GCA_002784795.1 Candidatus Magasanikbacteria bacterium CG_4_10_14_0_8_um_filter_42_12 | reverse complement strand
TCTAGATGTTGCAATGCCGATCAGGCTCATATACCCATCCACCGCTCGTGTAGGGTGTAGGGTCCCAACGCACGGCCGAAGCACGATACGCATAGCGGGACTCACCGAAGTGAGGAGTGGAGGGGAATACTCTACTGAGAAGATTTCTCAGCAATGTATTCAAGTTGTGGAAAGAACGACTGTGCACATCAGCGTTGCTGATGTTTTGGGCGAATCTGTATCCACTATACACTATTTTTCGTGTTTTGTCAAGTGTTTGGGGTGTTTTTTGCTTATGTTAGCAAAGAAAGTGCACTTTTTGACCTGTTTTTGAGTGGTTTTTAGTATAATATAGTCTATACTTTTGCACAATTTTGCCTACTTTTCCACAGTTGTGTCCACTTTTGCACACACTTATCCACAATGTATAGAAAAACGTATACAAAAAATTGTATTTAATGTGGATATCTTGGTGGATTACTCAGTGGAAATGGGGGTAACTTTTTAAGCGGAATGCACTATTTATTATAGATTTGTCTATACAAAAATAAGAGAATTTTCTACACCGTTTATGTCAGATTGTTGACATAAGGGGACTTTAGACTATAGTATGTCATTAGTCTTTATCTTTCCGACCAGAGTCTCGCTTTCTTTCGGCTTACTTCGACACAAATAGCCCAAGGGAAGGCTGGAAATTACTCTCAGTCTGCGCAGGGTAAGAAAACATCGATAGGTAAGACCAAGGAGCCTTGATCATGGAACGCCTAGAAGTTGAGTTCATCGCCGCTGTAGTCAGGCATCTTCCTGAGTTGTCGTCGAAGCGGATGCGGTTCTACATCGAGCACTTGTCACGCCTTGCTGAAGACCTTCGCGTTCTTCGGGGTGATGATGTCCCTTCCATACTCACGATGGAAAAGATCGGACCCGAGAAAAGGTCGTTCGAGTGCCATGCCGTCCTTCTGGCAGATGAGAATGAGGTCATCGGTCACACGATGATCGAACGTACATCGGAGATGAGTGGTGATGCCTGCGCTTTTGACGAGGCCATGTACTTGATGCACCATGGACAGGACATCCCATCAAAGTTTCGTAGCTACTACCTCGTCATTCAGGAGTGGCGGCACGCTGTCAACACCGAGCGCGTTGCGTACCTCTACTGGGACGGCAGCCGCTGGACTCAGCGCTGGCGCTGGCTCGATAGTCGTGGACACTGGGGCAACAGCGTTCGAGTGCTCCGCAGCAAGTAGGCCCTTGTGCCTCATTACAAAATCTTGCACGTGAAAATTTCGGTAGTTTCTTCCCCGGACATAGCCGGGGATCGGTGCCTACCGAGCGACTGCCTATACCCCGTGTGTGAAAGTTCGAAAGAACGAGTAACACGCGGGGTGCTTCTTTTTTATATGAACATTGACTTCCCATCTCCTCTACTATATATTTGATGAAGAAATACTATATCTCTATGAAAGCATCAGACTTATTTATAAAAGCACTGGAAAACGAAGGCGTGGAGTATATCTTTGGTGTGCCTGGAGAAGAAAATCTTGATTTTGTTGAATCGCTTCGCACTTCTTCTATTCGTCTTATCGTGACGCGACATGAACAAGTCGCTGGCTTTATGGCTGCGACGTATGGACGGCTTACTGGGAAGCCTGGCGTGTGTCTTTCCACGCTCGGTCCTGGGGCGACCAACTTTGTCACTGCTGCAGCATATGCAACGCTCGGTGGTATGCCGATGCTGATGATCACCGGACAAAAGCCAATCCTGAGTAGCAAGCAAGGACATTTTCAGATTGTCGATATTGTGAACCTGATGAAGCCTGTGACGAAATACGCAACACAGATCGTCAGCGCAAAAACAATTCCTGCTCGTGTGCGTGAAGCATTTCGTGTCGCTACTTCAGAGCGTCCTGGAGCTGTGCATCTCGAATTGCCTGAAGATATTGCTGCACACGACGTGCCAGATGATGCACACGTCTTTCCTATCGATACGATTCGTCGTCCTGCTGCAGAAGAAAAGGCGGTTGCTCGTGCAGTAGAAATGATTCTGTCTGCAAAGCGCCCACTGATTCTCGTTGGGGCAGGAGCAAATAGAAAATTGGTGTCAAAAGCACTGACAGAGTTTATAAACGAGATTGGGATTCCATTTTTTACGACCCAGATGGGAAAAGGTGTGATTGATGAACGACATCCACTGTATCTCGGGACCGCGGCATTATCCAGTAATGATTATGTCCACTGTGCTATTGAAAAAGCTGATTTGATTATCAATGTTGGACATGATGTGATTGAAAAACCACCATTTTTTATGACGCATGGCGGAGTAAAAGTGATTCATGTCAATTATTCTTCGGCTGAAGTGGACGATGTGTATTTTCCTCAATGGGAAGTGATAGGGGATATCGGGAATGCTGTGTGGCAGATGAAAGAACGATTGAAACAATTGCTGGATGGAACGAAAAATCAATGGGATATGTCAGCCTTTGAACGTGTGAAGAACGACATGAAGAATCATCTTTTTGAACGCTCTATGGAGGATGTGTTTCCTATTATTCCGCAACGGTTTGTTTCTATCGTACGTGAAGTGATGCCTGATGATGGTATTATTGCGCTCGACAATGGCATGTACAAGCTCTGGTTTGCTCGCCAGTACGAAGCACGAGGACGCAATACGATTCTTCTCGACAACGCGCTTGCGACAATGGGAGCCGGTATGCCTTCTGCTATGGGGGTGCGACTTGTCTATCCTGAGAAAAAGATTCTTGCCGTTGTCGGCGACGGTGGCTTTATGATGAATTCACAAGATCTTGAAACTGCTGTTAGGGAGAAGATGCATCTGGTTGTCTTGATTCTCAATGACAGTGGATATGGTATGATACAGTGGAAGCAGCATGCGATGGGATTTGATAATTTTGGACTTGAATTTGGCAATCCGGACTTTGTGAAATATGCAGAGAGCTATGGTGCAAAAGGATATCGTGCAGAATCTGTGTCACATCTTAAAGAATTACTCACGCATGCACTTGATACACCAGATGTTCATGTTATTGAAGTCGCGATCGACTATAGTGAAAATGAACGTGTGCTCACCAAAGGTCTCCAATCAAAAACGTGTACGTGTTAGTACTTCTATCAGTTTGTTCCTTTTGCAATCCATCAAAATCGCAATAGACGCAGACTGTTGCTGGTTTGCAAAAGGAACAAACTGATATGTACATTTTTCTGAGCAGAAAAATGTAGTTTACATCCGTATATCAGCATTATCCGTTATCCGTAACCCTATGGCTATACAATCACTCAATCCAGCAACTGGCAACGTAGAAAAAACATTTGATGCAATTTCAAAAGAGGAATTGGAAGAAAAACTTGCCAAAGCAGATGCAACATTTCATACGTGGAAGCATGCGCCATTTGCAGAACGTGCGCGCTTGCTTCATGCGGCTTCAGAAGAGATGAAAAAGAATGCACGAGCGTACGGAGAGATTATTACCGCAGAAATGGGAAAACCAATTGCACAAGCAACGAGTGAAGTAGAAAAATGTGCGTGGAATTGTGATCACTATGCAGACAATGGGGAAGCATATCTTGCGCCAGAATCAATAGAGACTGAAGCGAGTGAAAGTTATGTTCAATATGATCCGCTCGGAGTGATTCTCCTTGTCATGCCGTGGAATTTTCCTTTTTGGCAAGTGTTTCGTATGGCAGCACCGGTCATCATGGCAGGAAATACGGTGGTGTTGAAGCATGCCTCAAACGTGCCACAATCTGCGCTTGCGTGTGAGCAAGTATTTCGTAATGCAGGATTTCCAGATGGTGTATTTCAAACGTTGCTTGTCGGTTCTTCTGACGTGGAAGATATTCTTCGAGACAAACGAGTAAAAGGTGTGTCGCTCACAGGAAGTGAAAAAGCTGGTTCTATTGTGGCGGGCATTGCTGGGACAGAAATAAAACCGGTTGTCATGGAACTCGGCGGAAGTGATCCATTTATCGTGCTCGAAGACGCAGACATTCAGCTCACATGTGAGCAAGCAAAGATTTCGAGACTCTTGAACGGTGGGCAAGTGTGTATTTCTGCAAAACGTTTTCTTGTTCACTCGTCTCGAGCAGAAGAATTTACGAGCAAACTGAAAGATATTTTTGAAGGGTATACAGTCGGAGATCCTATGGATGACACCACGCAGATGGGGCCGATGTCGAGTGAATCTGGACTTCGAGATATCGCACGGCAAGTGAAAGAATCTGTGGATATGGGAGCTACTATGTTGAATGGAGGGAGGCAACTGGAACGTGATGGATTTTTTTACACGCCAACGATTTTGACAAACGTCACGACCGATATGCCTGCATGGAAAGAAGAAACGTTTGGGCCTGTCGCGACGGTAATATCTTTTGACACTATTGATGAAGCAATTGCGCTCGCCAATGATTCTTTGTTTGGTTTGGGAGCAAGTTTGTTTACAAACAACATGACACTCGCAAAAAAAATTATTCCGCGCATAGAATCCGGTATGGTGTTTGTGAATGGATTTGTAAAAACAGATCCGCGTTTGCCAACGGGGGGAATAAAGCGCTCTGGTGTAGGACGAGAACTTGGTTTTGCTGGCATCCGTGCGTTTACCAATATGAAAACTGTTTGGATTAAATAATATTTTTTTATGAAACCAACAAACCTCCACACACAAATCTTTCTCGATAGCGGTGACCCACAAGAAACAAAAACAATGATAGAGACACTAGGTTTTCTCGATGGACAGACGACAAATCCGTCGCTGATTGCCAAAAGTCCTGTGGCACAAGAGCGACTTGCAAGTGGCAATCCATTTACACAGGAGGAAGTCTTTGAATATTACAAAACAACAGTAGAAAAAATCCGAGCGAACATGCCAGAAGGATCTATTTCTGTAGAAGTGTATGCTGACGCAGAAACGAAAGCAGAGATGATGATAGAACAAGGAAAAAAAATGGCAACGTGGATTCCTGGAGTGCATATAAAACTTCCTACAAACGCAGAAGGACTGAAAGCTGCACGTGCACTTGTCGACGAAGGATATAATGTCAACATGACACTTGTTTTTTCACAAGCACAAGCGGCGGCTGTCTATGCTGCAACGAGCGGTGCAAAGAAAGGACAAGTATTTCTTTCTCCATTTATCGGACGGCTGGATGATATTGGACAAAATGGCATGGACTTGATTGCGAATGTTCTCAAGATGTACAAAGAAGGCGATGGACATGTAGAAGTCCTCACTGCGAGCGTGCGAAGTATGGAACATTTTTTTGCAGCGATTGCACTTGGCAGTGATATAATCACAGTCCCTGGAAAATATTTGCTCGCGTGGCAAGAAGGTGGCATAGAAGTGCCAACAGCATATACGTATATGCGAGAAGATTTTGCACCGATTGTGTACGAAGAGTTGTCACTCACTGATGATATTTCTTCATATAATATTCAACATGATCTGACGGATAAAGGATTGGAGAAATTTGTGGCCGATTGGAAGGCGTTGTTTGAAGGTGGTGAATAGCAATTGGTAAATCGTAAACAGTAATTAGGGAAATAAAAAAGGACGTTTTGTGACGTTCTTTTTTTTGAAAAATGAATTGAATCGCCCCGCCGTTCTCGAACGGCGGGGCGATTGGTGGCGGGTGGACAGGCCTCAGACGGGCGGCAGCATCCTGCGGAGGCACAGGGAGAACTTCTCCAGGTACTCCTGGGTGATCTCGTAGATCCACTGGATCCCTCCGATGATGTTGAGTCGGAAGATCCTCTCTCCCTTCTCGTTCATGCGGATCGAGCCGTCATCGATGGCTGTACGCATGACCGCTTTGAGGTTGTTGCGAATGTCGGCCAGGGTGACGGTCGTGATGGCGCTGTATCTTGCGTTCATGGCAAGTCTCTCCTTCAGTGTTGTTGACCTCGCATATACCCTTTCTCGTACAGGCTGAGGACGATCCTCGCAGCCTGCTTCATCTTCTCGGCGTCGTGGCCGATGAAACTCAGCACGGGTTTCACTATTTTCCTTGCGAAAAACCCGATACCGCTCAGATCGAGTTCCCAGCTGTCGAGAAACGTGGCGTTTTGCTTCTCAAAGTCGCTTCCACGCCCGTGCTTGTCGCCCGGAAGATAGAGCTCACATGCGAGCTCTCCCGTATGGAGCCTAAAGAAGTGCGCGTTGATCTTGAGTGTCATGATTTCCTCCCGGTTGCCAAAATAAAACTACCAACCCGCTACCTTTTAGTCAAGCCAGAAGAGTGCTACAATAGTCATTGATTACGCTGATTCAAAAAGGATTACACAGATTTTAATATATGAGTATGAATTCACTTCCAAAGCTCGGAGAAGCCCTGTCAGACGAACACATTTCCTTTTCGGAGACATTCTCTAGATCATGCCGACGTTCTATCCTGCAGATGACGACCAATGCTGCCAGTGGCCATCCAGGTGGGTCTCTGTCGTGCGTGGATTATCTGTCACTTGTCTATACATTCATTCTCTCTCAGAGCGGAGATCCTATTGTGGTGTCAAACGGACACATTTCCCCTGCCGTCTATGCAGTGCTCGCAGAAATGGGATATATAGAGAAAGAACCGGTAGTAGAGGGATTTCGAAAAATTGGGACACCGTACGAAGGACATGTGACACGACATGTGCCGGGTGTGTGGTATGGGACAGGGCCACTTGGTGCTGGTGTGTCTGCTGCAAGTGGATTTGCATTGGCTGGCGCCTTGCAAGAGAGAAAAGAAAAAGTCTTTGCGCTGGTTGGTGATGGAGAATCTGAGGAAGGGCAAGTGTACGAGATGATGCATGTCGCTGCAAAATATAAGCTCGATAATTTTATCGTGTTCATGGATTACAACGAAGTGCAGCTGACTGACAGTCTTGCCGAAGTCATGCCGTATCATCCAAAAGCGCATTTTGAAGCGTCAGGTTGGCATGTTATTGAAGTGGATGGACATGATTATGGTGCGATGTGGGAGGCTCTGAAAGAAGCATACGATGTGAAAGGAAAGCCTGTGTTCATTCTCGGAAAAACGATCATGGGTAAAGGAGTAGACTTCATGGAAAAAACTGGGCGCGCACGAGAAGCAACGTGGCATGGAAAAACAGCGACGCAAGAACAAATTCAACCAGCTCTTGATGGAGAGCTTGCGTTGTCAGGAGAACAAAAATTGGAAATTAGAAATTTTGTTGAGAAACTTGTTACGTGGCATCCTGAAAAACCATCATTTCCTGAGTTGCTTTCAAAAACAACGATAAAAACGGGGGAGCCTCGCGTGTATGAAGCCGGAGAAGTAGGAGATTGTCGTGGTGCGTATGGGAAAGCACTTCTCGATCTTGCCGAAGAGAATGAAGACGTCGTTGCTCTTACAGCCGACCTCGCCGGATCAGTAAAAACAGATGGTGTCCAAAAAGCATTTCCAGAGCGACATATCGACGTTGGTGTTGCCGAGCAACAGATGGTGAGTATGAGTGGTGGCATGAGTTTGTCTGGGTTTACGCCGTTCTGTTCTACCTTTGGTGCATTCATGACCAGCCGGGCAAAAGATCAAGCACGTGTGAATGATATCAACATGGCAAATGTAAAGATGGTAGCAACGCATTGTGGGCTCTCTGTTGGAGAAGATGGCCCTACGCATCAAGCAATCGATGATAGCGGGTCTTTTCTTGGGTTTTTCAATACCATGCTCCTCGAGCCTGCTGACCCAAATCAGTGCGATCGCATGATTCGTTATGTTGCATCGCACTATGGAAATTTTTATGTCCGTATGGGACGACACAAAATTTCTGTGCTGACAAAAGAAGATGGCACGGTGCTTTTTGATGCCAATTATGAGTATTATTACGGACGTTGTGATGTCCTCCGCGAAGGAGCTGATGTCACGATTGCTGCTATGGGAGGCACTGTCGCGGAAGCCCTGGCTGCTTGGGAAGTACTGAAAGAAAAAGGAGTGAGTGCCGAAGTCGTGATTGTGAGTTCGATAAAACAATTTGATACCCCACTTTTTACATCTCTCAAGAAAACAAAAAAGCTTGTGACGGTGGAGGATCACAATACACACTCAGGACTTGCGTCACAGCTGGCAAAAGCCTTGCAAGAAAAAAAGATATCACTTACTGCGTGTATGAATCTCGGTGTGAAGGAATATCAGCTTTCAGGAAAGTGGAATGAGTTGTATGCGGCGGCGGGGATTGATAGGGGAGCGATTGTGGATGCTGTTCAGAAGATAATAACGTAGTTTTGTTGACAGGTACTGTTCAATATTTCTTTCCTTACTTTTCATCATCAATCCCGATTAAATCGGGACAGACAGCTTTCCTCTTGAAACCCTTTGGTGCAGAATAGTATTGTGAATTAAATCAATTATAAATAAACTACCACCAGCTCTTTGCCGGTGGTAGTTTATTTAGTACTTGTTACGTGCTACTTGCTACATGTTTCGTGATTATTCATTCACTCGTCCTCCGTAATCACCTGTTTCAGTATTCACAAGAATTTCATCACCTTCTTTGATGAAGATAGGTGCTTTGACTTCGAGATCATTGTCGAGGATAATATCTTTTGTCACATTACCACTTGCAGAATCACCTTTTACTGCTGGTGGAGCTGATTTCACCGTGTATTGAATCTTTTTTGGGAGTTCTATTGCGACGATGTTGCCATCATGCATTGCTGCAACGACATCAAGTCCTTCTCTGAGATATTTTGCATCCTCTCCTACTACATCTGCATCGACTTCAAGCGTTTCATACGTGTCTTTATTCATGAACGAATGTCGATCTGTGCCAGCGTAGAGAAATTGCAATGTTTGTCTGTGTACATCAACAGTATCGATACCCTCACCACTTTTATAGGTTACCTCAATCGTTTTGCCTGCACTAATATCCTTCATTTTTGTTTTATAAAATGCTGCCCCTTTGCCTGGATTCACAAAGTTAAAATCATTGACAACATAGAGGTTGCCATCTTTTCGAATCACGAGCCCTTTTTTGATATCATCTGTGCTTCCCATACGAGAAAAATTAACAATTAGCAATTAACAAATAACATATTTTTATTACGTCCATTAGACTAGCATATAACATTGACTTTGACAATGGTATCTCCCTACGGAAACATCTTCGACATAGGGAGTGAAAGTACGTTGTCGATGCTCTCTTCACCTAGCAGAACCTGCACCAAACGGTCGACACCGAGGGCAATTCCTGCACACTTCGGCAATTTTCCTACAGCTTCGATGAAGTCTATATCAATATCATATACTGTTTTGCCCAGTTTTTTCCGGAGTGCTTGTTCTTCCTCTAGTCGTTTGAGCTGTTCCTCTGCATTGGTGAGTTCAGAAAACGCATTTGCGATTTCCATACCATCTATATAGACTTCAAATCGTTCGGCGTATCCTGGATCTGTTTCAGACAGTTTGGCAAGTGCTGCCATGGGTGCTGGATAATTGTAGATGATATATGCACCACTTGAAAGGGTTGGTTCAATCTGATTCAAAAAAATTCTGTAAAACAAGTCTTCATATGTTTCTTCCTCTGCTACATTGTATCCACGTTGTTTGCAGAGAGAAAGCATTTTTTCTTGTGTAAGGTATTCATCCAGATTAACGTTTATTGTTTCTATCCAGACTTCCTTCATTGATTTGCGTTGGAATACGAATTCTGAATTCTGCATTCTTAATTCAACATTCTTCATCTTTTCTTGAAGCACGTTGAATAACGATTCGACATCTTTCATCAGATCAAACATACTCGCATCGACTCTATACCATTCTAGCATCGTAAACTCTGGATTGTGGGTGCCACCAAATGATTCGTAATCACGAAATGTTTTTCCAAGAGAATATATATTTTCAAATCCCGAGGCCAGCATTTTTTTCATCGTATATTCTGGGGATGTATGTAGAAATGCTGCATGTGCCTTCTTTCTGTCATCATGAATGGTGAGTTCTACCGGTGAAAGATATGGTTCTTGGCCGGGTAGTCGTACGATGTACGGTGTTTCTACCTCTAGAAATTGTTGCTGCCAGAAAAAATCACGAATAGCTCTTAGTATATGGGAGCGTGTGATGAGGATATCTTTTTGTGTGTTGATATGTGATATATGCTGGCTCATAGGTCGCCTTAGTAAGCCACAAAAAAGGTTTTTTGTCTATGGGGAAGGTATTTTATTGACAAAAAAACTCATATAGGGTATTATTTCATTCGTACATTACCGATGCGGGTATTGTATAATGGCTTATTATGTCTGCCTTCCAAGCAGAAGACGC
>PFLZ01000022.1 GCA_002784795.1 Candidatus Magasanikbacteria bacterium CG_4_10_14_0_8_um_filter_42_12 | reverse complement strand
TGATTACAGGAAAATCACTTGATCAAGGTGGATCCGAAGGACGTGGATTTTCTACTGCTCAGGGTGGTGCGTACTGTACGAGGGAGCTTGCAAAGAACCTGAATTTGGTTCCAGAAGAAACACGTATTGCCATTCAGGGATTTGGAAATGCTGGGTCACATATGGCAAAAATTCTTTCGAACATGGGATACAAGATTATCGCGGTGAGTGATTCAAAGGGGGGCATTTCAATTAACAATAAACAATTAGCAATAAACAAACTTGATATTGATGCACTTACTGAATACAAGGCACGTACTGGAAGCGTAGTTGGATTCGAGGGGACTGAAGAAATTTCTAATGACGATATTTTGACGTTAGACGTCGATATTCTTGTTCCGGCTGCGCTCGAAAATGTGATCACGCCAGACAATGCAGGAAATATCAAAGCAAAAGCAATTGTAGAACTTGCAAATGGACCAACCACTCCAGATGCCGATGAAATTTTGAAAGAAAAAGGAATCGTCGTCGTGCCGGATGTCCTGGCAAATGCCGGTGGTGTGACGGTCAGTTATTTTGAATGGGATCAGAATGTAAAAGGGGAGCACTGGACAGAAGAAGATGTCCTCGAAAAATTGGAAAAAATTATGGTCGATTCGTTCCACGAGGTGTGGAATACGAAGATGCAATACAATACTGATATGCGAACCGCTGCGTTTATCAAGGCAGTGGAGCGCGTGAGTAGCAAATTAAAAGAAACATTATGAGTAGTATAAAAGAAACTCCTTCAGAATTGCCGTGGACCCCCGATACAAAGTCTGTACCACCTGTAACTCCTGCTGTTGAAATTCCTGGAAAATTTCCTCCTAGAGAAGAGCCAGATTATACACCAAAAGGGACTACTTCAACACATGATGGAGATGTCGAACTAAAACGATATTTTACTATTCCAAACGAGGCAGGGACCTTTGATAGCACGGGGAAAGTTATGGTGGAAACAGTAGCTTTGACAGAAGCTGAAGCCGTAGCAAGAAAGTTGAATTGGGATGAAGGCAGAGATGTGTTTGAAACAACTGCATAATAGATACGCGGATAAAACAGATTGAACTGATATTCACTGATTTTTTATCTGTTGAAATCCGTTTGATCAGTCAAATCCGTGTATCTATCGGTAGGAGTGTGGTATAAAAAAAGCGACCCTAGGGTCGCTTTTTTGTTTTGGAAAATTGAAATGTGGTCACCCGCAGCGCTCGACGTGTGTCGAGGCTGCGGGTTCCGGGTGTCCGTATCGAGTTAGTGGTGCGGCGGGTGTTCGAGGTCCCAGTTTTCGTAGGGATCCTCGAACACCTCGACGAGGTGAGTTGACCCACCATGGAGATCCTCATCGGCCGACGTGGTCCTCGCTTCGAGTTCATCCTGGACGTAGGCCCAGTGCAGCTCATCGCTACCTGCGTAATCGCACAGACGGCGGAAGTGATCCTCATCGGGGATCTTACTCTTGGCGAGCATGATCCAGCCCTCCAGATCGCCCGCGTCACCCTCCATGGGCGGCTCGGTGATCTGGACGCCGAGGAGGAACGTAAGATCCTTCATGGCGTTGTAGCCACTCCAGATAGTCCACGCTTGCTCCGAAGCGCGCTGGTAATCATTATCATCTTCCATAGCATCGAAGGCCTCGTGGCCTTCCGCGTCTTCTCCCCAGATGGCGGTCGTCATGGCTTCCTCCTGAAGCTTTTTGGTTGTCGTTTGCCTCGATACGAGGACAGAAGAACATATCAAAAACTCGTGGTTTTGTCAAGTGTATACCCCTATTTCTTGCTTTTTCTAGCCATTTTTTGTAGGATGGGTATACATATATGCGAGATTTTTTGAAAAAAACAATCGAAGAAGCAGGAGTATTGGGAATGAGTATTTTCGCCGAGCATGTAGAATATAAGGAAAAAACTCATCGTTCGGATTACGTGACACGTGCAGATATTGAGGTCAGTGATTTTTTTGTCAAAAAAATTGGAGAAGCATATCCTGATCATCACATTCATACAGAGGAAATGGCACATGATATCAATGCTGGAGCAGAGTATGAATGGGTGATTGATCCGATAGATGGGACATTTAATTTTGCTCTTGGGATTCCACTATGGTGTATTCTTGTTGCGGTTTTATACAAAGGTGAAACGATTTACGCGGGAGCATATAGTCCGATGTCAAAAGATTTCTTTTTTGCAGAAAAAGGGAAAGGAACATTTTTTAATCTCTCCTGGGTCTAATTCCCCGCCCCTCTGGGGCGTGATACAATAGATCCATGAGTAAGTATATACACAAAAGCCACAATGTAAA
>PFLZ01000148.1 GCA_002784795.1 Candidatus Magasanikbacteria bacterium CG_4_10_14_0_8_um_filter_42_12 | reverse complement strand
GTAGCCCAGTCTCGGTCGTGTGATGGATGTTTTGTAGAGAGGACGAGGATAGAGAGGAGGATCAGGATGGTGAGAAAGAGAAAAGCTTTTTTGAAAATATGCATATGTTGACAGATATATTGAGATAGTATATAGTACTTTTACTATGAAATACACTCGAAATAATAATACGAATTTCAATACGCCCATCGGGATGTAGGTTTCATGCACAACAGAAACATCATCCCGCGCAAAGACGCGGTTTTTTATTCCCTGATAGTTCAATGGTAGAACAACTGGCTGTTAACCAGTAGGTTCCAGGTTCGAGTCCTGGTCGGGGAGCAATGTAAGTATAGCGCTGCCTGCCCCGCAGAGCGAACGAAGAGAGCTTGTGCGGGGTTAACGCGTAGGTCCCTGGTTCGAATCCTGTCCTCGGAGCAACATAGAAAAAACAGAGTCAACAACTCTGTTTTTTCTTTTATTGCGCAATATAGTGTAGTGTGGAAGTGAGTCAGTGGTAATTATGAAAATTGACTGAGGGTGCCTGACTTCCTCCTCTTGAGAGGGCTCGAACGGAAAAATTATTTAATGATATACTATAACAATCACATACGGCAAAATAATCTTTGATACATGAAAAAAATATTTTTATCGATCCTACTATCGCTCTGCCTCGTGCCTCAGTTTGTTGCGGCCGAGTCAAATGAGATGAAACAGTTTGAAGCAAAAGTAATAGACATTATTGAGCAAAAGGAGGTGACAGATGAAAGTGGGTATACTCTCATCCAGCAAGATCTTCTTTTGGAGGGGCTCACAGAACCATGGAAAGGGAAAGAAATATACTACAATGGTATTTCGGATATGGTAGTGCTAAACATGATCAATAGTGCATATACCGTCGGTGATCGCGTAATCATGAATAGTTTTTTGAATCAGGAGGGAGAAAATGAATTTTTTGTCCTCGATCTCGTTCGGAGGAACTACATATATCTTCTTGGAATCATATTTGCTATCGTGGTGTTTTTGGTAGGGAGAAAAAAGGGACTTCTGTCACTGTTTAGTCTCGGCGTAACTTTTTTCATTATC
Organism: Candidatus Magasanikbacteria bacterium CG_4_10_14_0_8_um_filter_42_12; assembly: GCA_002784795.1. Lineage (GTDB taxonomy): Bacteria > Patescibacteriota > Patescibacteriia > Magasanikbacterales > UBA922 > UBA12086. The sequence goes on along the minus strand of PFLZ01000148.1, from coordinate 1,228 downwards.
ATAAAAATAATAATTCCATTTATTATCAATGGATACAATCCTTTGCTCGTGGCATTGTTTGGATCATTTTTGATCACGATATGTGTCATGTATCTTACCGAAGGAGTGAGCAAAAAAACTCATATAGGAGTTCTGAGTGTGTTTATTTCTTTATCTGTAGCATTTCTTCTTTCTATTATTTTTGTTTCCCTTGCGCGTTTAAGTGGTTTTTCTTCAGAGGAGGTTTCCCTTTTGGCAAATGCTGGCAGCAGTATTATTAATTTCAAAGGATTGCTTTTAGCAGGGATTTTGATTGGAACATTGGGGGTATTGGACGATGCTATTTTGAGTCAGATTGAAGCTGTAGAACAGTTGAGAACGGTAAATCCAAATTTATCGAAGAAAGAACTGATTCAGTCAGCACTCATCATAGGGAGAACGCATATAGGCGCGATGGTAAATACACTTTTTCTTGCGTATGCAGGGGCCTCGCTCCCATTACTTATATTGTTTAGCCTAAATACGGAGCTTATTACGTTTGGCCAGGCGCTAGATAATGAGTTTATTGCCACAGAGATAATACGAACACTGACAGGGAGTATAGGGCTCTGCTTGGCTGTCCCAATTGCGACAATTTTGGCTACATATGCATTGCATATACAAGAAAAGACACCCGTGTAGATACTCGTTTTTGTATAGAGTAAGATTGATCACATAAAAAAATTATGCAAAATACATACAAAAATTTTGATTGGGATGTTGTCGGCTTGAATTTTGGCAATTGGGAAGAAGAAAAAATCTGGGCGCTCGATCTCCCTATAGAAAGCATCTCTCGCACAGAGTTGTTCTGGCATCTTGATATCCCTTATTGGGAGAATGATGATGGGGACCGGTGGGCGGTGACGCCGAGAGATGTATTGGAAGAGCGGGCAGGGACTGGGCGGGAATATGAGAGAATGCTCAAAGCGGAAAATACATATCCGATTGATATTTTTTTTGCAAATGGGAAATGGTATGTCCTCGATGGATTGCATAGATTTGCAAAATTGTATCTACAAGGAGAAAAAGAGGTCCAGGTACGCAAGGTGCCAAAAGAGAGATTTCACAAGATTGCATCAGATTTTCCTATAAAGTTGCCAGGGTGAGTTGGAAGATTTGTTTTTTGTAAGAGCCTGTTTACAATTAATTACTGTTAAAATAAGAGTTTTTAATATATACTTATGGCATTAAGTCCTGTTATAAGTATATA
>PFLZ01000105.1 GCA_002784795.1 Candidatus Magasanikbacteria bacterium CG_4_10_14_0_8_um_filter_42_12 | reverse complement strand
ACGCACATTTCAAGATGTTAATTTTTTATACATTGTTGAATATATAGCCATCGCACCATACATTATTCTCTATTCAATGGGCATTATTATATATATAGCAATGGTAAAAATGCTTCAACATAAATAGACCTAAATCTTTTCTTTTTACATCGTGCAACAAAGTTTAACTGGTTCCGTTCAGTCGCTTCGCTCCTTCACTACACCCATATTTCTGGCTGGTAAAACACCTATCGGCGTTATGTTATACCAGCCAGAAACATCGCTTAAACTTGGACGTTATACTAAACGTTACGGCGAAATACATGTATATCGACGTTCGTAAACATACACTAGCTACTCGACAAATTATTCTTAATATGGTATAGTGTAAAAAATGAACTAAACCATATTAAAGACATATGCCTTATTTAGATCAAAACCTCGTAGATCGTCTTGATAAAAAGCTCAAGCAACTCAATTCGCTTCGACCACTCCCAAAAACTGCAGTGGAGAAGCTCCGTGACCAGCTTCGCATTGAAATGACCTACAATTCAAATGCCATTGAAGGAAATTCTCTGACACTCAAAGAGACGTTTCTTGTGATTAACGAAGGTTTGACCGTGAAAGGCAAGCCACTAAAGGACCATCTCGAAGCGAAGGATCATTATAGTGCGCTTTCGTATTTGTACGAACTGATTAAACATGGCAAAAAAAACACCCTATCTGAACATCTCATAAAACAAATCCATACTATCATTGTTCAAGAGACAGACAAAGAGTGGGCCGGAAGATATAGAAACTCCAATGTGATTATCGGCGGTGCCGATCATACTCCACCGGATGCACTCGACGTTCCTACACTCATGCGAGATCTCATAACATGGTTTTCTAAAGAGCGTAAAAATATGCATGTTGTAGAACTGGCAGCACTGATACACCACAAATTTGTGTATATTCATCCGTTTTTTGACGGAAACGGTCGGACATCTCACCTCTTGATGAACCTCATTCTCATGCAGGCAGGTTTTCCATTGTCCATAGTGCTCAAAAACGATAGAAAAAAATACTATCGAGTCCTTGCGCAAGCAGATAAAGAGCAGTATGAACCGTTTGTACGATTTATCGCCCAAACAGTCGAACACTCACTTGATCTGTATCTCAAAACGCTCACCCCGACAACAAAAAAACGAGAAACATTCCTGAAACTGGCAGATATAGCAAAAGATACTCCTTATTCGGCAAAATATCTCAATCTTCTCGCACGACAAGGAAAACTTGAAGCACACAAAGAAGGCAGAAATTGGGTAACAACACAAGAAGCTGTCGAGAGATATATGAAAGGTCGAGAACGACAACGAGATGTGTAAGAAAATTTGAGGGTGCGAACATTCACCCCTTTAATTCCCCTCTGTTCGCACCCTCCAACATGAAAAATTAATTTGATTATTAGAGAAGAATACCCTAACGGGTAAAAAAACATACATCAACTAACACCAGATATGAGGTTCAGTCTCTTCCAAGAGACCTCTACCATATTGCTCCCTACGGTCGCAACATCTCATATCTAGAAACGTTAGCTGAAATACTCACACCTACATTATGAAAAAACTCATCACCACCCTCTCCTTCCTCCCTCTCCTCGGCCTCGGCTGTAACAACACAACAACCACCGTTCCTCAAACAAAACCAGCAGAGAGCACACCACCACAAGAACAAACAACAGACAGCGCAATACCCGAAGATGAACTTACCATGATTCAAAAACTTTACGCCACAGTCCCAGAAATTTCTGAAAAATCACAAGAAATTCGTGATGCCAGTAATGGGGATGTGACTGTCAGCGTACGGATAGATAAGGAACACAAAGATGGAGACATGTACCCTGTACAAGTTTTTGAAGATCACGATACACATACGGTCACCCTCTGGACGTTTTATATCAGCAGTACAGGCGACTCGGTCACGCATCTGGATGAACTCACCGGCGAGATAGAATCACTCGAGACATGGCGCGCAACCAGAGACGAACTTCCTGAGTAAAAAATAATAACAAAAAAAACTCCCTTTCGGGAGTTTTCGTATACAATTCAACGAGTGAACCAGAACGGTTCACTGCGAGCATTCAACCAGAACGTAGTAAGATTTTTAATCATGTATCCTTACGGTACATGGATTCACATCACAAATGTGACAAGACACAATTGAGGTATTCGGTTTTGTTTCACCCTGAATCAAGTTCAGAATGTTTCCAGTGTACTTTGACTGGATAATCTTGATGGAAATCATCAAGATCGACTAGTAGTTCACTATCTTTCGATAGAGTAACTCCAGAAAGGAGGTGATCCATCCACA
>PFLZ01000053.1 GCA_002784795.1 Candidatus Magasanikbacteria bacterium CG_4_10_14_0_8_um_filter_42_12 | reverse complement strand
TTGATCATAGTTTTTAGTTGTTTTTTCTCTATACTATGCCACAAATTGCACTTTTTAGCCGACCGTTTTGTCCATTAAGTCACAATTAACAATTAACAAAAAAACGTCCGTAAGTTTGCGGACGTTTTTTTGTATAACTATATTGACATATCGTGTCGAATATGGTCTAATGATCGGCCGTGGCAGTCTCGTCACGCAGAGCCGCATCGGAGGGATGCATGTTCGATTTTCTGAAAAAGCTCGAGGAGGTCCTCGGTCAGGGCACGAAGCCTGTGACCGAAGACGAGGCGCGGCAGGCCTATCGGGGGCTCATCGGCTACGAGCATGCCGTTGACATGGCCGCTCGCTGGGCTGAGGAGTGGCTCGAGAAGCGTGTCTCGGGCGAGCTTCAGGATCCTGAGCCCCCCCAGAGCCTTGGGAAGGCCGTCACGAACGTCGTCATCACGTGCGGCATCATCGTTGGAGCTACGACGCACATCGTCGTGACCACCGCGCTGGACCATGCGCAGTTCGTCGTCCAGGCGGTCCCTGTGCTCACCCGCGCCCTGGGCGAAGCTGCTCTCGAGGAGCTCGCCGAGGCGCGGCGCCGCTCGAAGGGCTGAACAGCCCGTACGTCGCAAAAGGCGTGAACTCCTCCCGAGGAGTTCACGCCGTGTCTTTTTTGACGATATCTGTAAGATGTAGATAAAAAAGACAGTACAAAACATCCGCACGACTGCGGATGTTTTGTTATTTATTCAGATTCTTTCATCCTTGTTACAATTCCATCGATTGTGTTATATTCTCGCTTTGCATTTTTTGCGATCTTTTTTACCAGCTCCTCTTCCATATCCACATTGAGTATTGTCGCGAGGCCGAGCAGATAGATCATGACGTCGGCCAGCTCTTCACCTACATCTGGTAGTTTTTTTCTATATGCCTCGAATGCCTCGGCAAGCTCTCCGTAGGTATACGAAAATTCAAGCGGGACATCTGTTGTATTGAATCCTTGCTTTACTTTATTTTCCCAAACATCCTTTTGTAGTTGTCTGAGGTCAATCATATTATACTGACTGTTTTGCAAAGAGTTTTGTTTTATACAGTGCAATTGCTTCCATACTTCCTACGAGTATTCCTGTAAAAAAGAGATCTCCTAGGAGCGTGTTTTTCAAGAAGGGGATACCCATGAGATAGCTCTGCATCAGGCCTGCGAATGAATGTGTATACATCGTCCCAAAGGCCCACACAGCGCCATTGGTTATCAGGAAGAAGAGCATAGAGCCGAGGAGTGTTCCACCGAGAATCGTGGCAAATTCTTTTTTTCTTTTCACCATCATGCCAATTCCCACAATGAGCAAAAAGCTTGCATACACCGCTACCATCATTTTCCAGCTATAAAATCCTACAAAGATATCGCTGACAAACATGGCAGAGAGTGGCAGGATGAGTGCCCAGCGTTTTGACAAATACAGTCCACCAAACAGCGCAATCGCAGCAATAGGCGCAAAGTTTGCAGGATGAGGAAAGATCCTTGCAGAAACTCCGAGTAAGATGAGCAGCACGGCAATTGCAGTGAGATTGTTCATTGTTAATTGTTCATTGTTAATTGCTTTCATATTTCCATTCTATAATGTCTGAAGCACGGACAGGCATGTGCGCCAAGTTTGTTAATGTTGCAGGATAATTATTGAGATAGAGGTGCCATGCTTTTGACTTTGTGGCAATCACTCCATCAAAACTCGTGATGATAACGTGTTCTCCTTGGGTGATTTCTTTTGTTTGTATGCCCACCGCATCGAGGAGGTCATTCATGGTGATTTCTTCCTCGGGCAGTGAAACAATGCGTGTGGTAGTTTGCTCTTCTGATGTTTGAATGTTGACTGTATAGACGTTTGTTGTCACTTTCTGACTACTCGAACAGCCAAGCCCGAGGATCGGGAGGGCGAGAAGTAGGGCTGTAAGTTTATAGATACGCATAAAGCAATGTGCGGACTGACGAGCGTCAGCTCGTTATACTTTGGAGTTTGTACTAGACGAGCTCACGCTCCTCTCAAATAGATTTTTCTATTATATCAGTGTTCGCAGGAATCGCCAACCGAGGAGAAGGCCTAGCAAGATCGTGGTCCCAAAGGCGATGTGGACCGGTTTTGTGCCTTCTTGTTCAGGTTGGGCTTCCGGTTGTTCATTCATTTCAGTCGCAGGGTTTGTTGCTGGTTCTTGTTTTGTTGTTTCTGAAGTGATGTCTTCAGGCGTGTTTTCCTCAGTAATTTTCACACCAGCAACTTCAGGTTGCACTGTTCTCTCTGGAATGACAGGATCAACATAGAGCGTTGGTACAGCTTCTGTTGTGACGATCGGAAGGATTTTCACCTCAGGAGTTTCTTCTGCTGTTTCAGTTATTGCTTCAGTAGATGTTGTGGTTTCTTCTACAATATCTAGCGTCGAGGTTGTTGTTTCATCATGGGTATTTTCACTACCATTACTTCCATCTTGTACGTTATTTTCTGTTGTTGGTTGTGTATATGAAGAGAGGAGAGTTGGCCATGGTTTTTCGAGAAGAGCTGGTACTGCCCATGCACTGGTCCAGAGTCGGAGCGTATTGGTCGTTTCTCCAATTCCTCCGTCAGCTACTTGATTTGCTTGTATGTAATCAATTGGAGAGAGATTGTTCTTTTTCAGAGTACTGATGTCTTCCCCAAGAGCAGAGAGGCCTTGCATGATCCATGGCGTGGCGTAGATATCACCAAATCCTCCATCTGTCTGTTGACCACTCAGTACAAAGTTTTTTGCTTTTGCTATGGCGTCTGTGACACCATCGATATGTGTCAGTTCTGACAGTATTTGAATTGTTGCCCCCGTCATATCTTTACTTTCAAATGATCCATCTGCATGTTGTCGACTGAGAATATATTTGGTCGAACTCACAATCATCGGATCAGTATGTGAGTATCCAGCATGAAGCAGTGGCATGAGTGCAAAGACATCGTCATTGATAATCCCGTCGATACCAAACTGCGTACCATCGAATCCATCAAGAATTTTTTTTATATAATTTGTGTTCGTGCCGGAATATGGATCAATGCCATAACTCATGAGTACCATCGCTCGCTTTGCATAGGATGCAGTGTCATTGAACCCATCTCGTGGATCAGGATCAGTGAGCAGGTATGTTTTCAATTTGTCCCGCCCTTCTGTTGATCCTGTATATGCATTGTAGGCAAATGCTGACCAGTCGCTAAAAGAAATACTTGAGCCAAATGATCCATCTTCGTTTTGGCTAGCGTCGAGGAAGCTGATGATGTTTTTTATAACGGTATCAACTTGATTGCTTGAATTAATTCCACAGCTACCGCATCCACCGCCACTGCTGCCTGTAGGTAGAACTGTCGTTACGTCAAATGATGTTACGGGCCAGTACCAGCTCCAGCCATTATCGAGACCTATTTTGTATGATCCTGTACTTGTTGGGGCAAATACGGTTATTCCTTCTTCAGAGATCGTAGATGTTGCAATCGCGGTATTACTTGCATCAAGGAGTGCCATGACGAGTGATGTGTCTGTCGCTGAATTATAGACGTTATTCTCAAAATCATACTCACTCAATGTGCTTGTTACAGATTCGCCAAGCTCAAAGCTACTTTTTGTTGTTTCGATATTATATCGTTCACCAAAGTAGAGATAGATATGGGTGACTTCATCTGTTGGGATGATATATTGATCCATGCCGAGGAATGGATAGTCTCCATTGACGACATATTGCCAATTGTCACACGCATTCGTTTCTTCAATTGTGAGGCAGTTTATAATATAGCTCTCAAAGCTGTCGTAGTAGGCGATATCTGAGAGTGAAAACGCATCGTTCGCTCCGTCTGCAATGGCGAGTGCGTGCAATACTGATTGATCGTTTCTTTCCATTGTTGACGTGGTCGTCGTCGCAACATCGTGATACGTAATAGTCGCAGCCGTATCGAGTGACAGTGTATTGTCAAAAATAATGTCATCTTGATATCGGATCGTTAATCGTGTTGGCAGTTCAATAGAAACAGTGGAGAGAGGCCAGTACCAGCTCCAGCCATTATCAAAGCCAATTGAATATTCCCCCGGCGTGTTTTCTGTAAAGGTATAGAGTCCTTCTTGTGAGTCATCGAGGACACCTGTGTCTATTGCCGTGCTTGATGCATCGAGCAATACGAGAGATAAAGAATTGTCTGTAGCTGGTGAAAATTCATTTGTTTTGTAGTTGTATTCGTTCAGGACTGCAGAGACAATGTCTATGCCAGTATAAAATGTGTTGGCTGTTGGTTCGATGCTATATCGTTCACCAAAATAAAGATATACATGTTCACCATCTTCGAGTGTGTATTGATCCATGCCGGCAAGCGGGTAGATGCCATCTACGACATAGTTCCAGTTGTAGCATCCATCTGTACTTTCGAGAGAAAGACAGTTTAGCAAGTAGCTGCTGTATGCTGGGTAATACGCGAGATCAGAGATTGCAAATGCATCACTTTCTTCATCTGCTGATGCTAGCAGAGCGAGTACTGTTGGTGAAGAGATGGTTGTCGTTTCTGTATCTTCTGATCCACTCTCATGATAGGAAATAGTGACGCTGTCAGGAATGCTCAGTGTGTCATCGTATACAATATTATCCTGATAGCGGATGGTAAGTGTATATGTCGGTGATGAAGGAGTTACTTCCTGTAGAGTTACGACTGGCTCTGGCTCTTTTTCAACACTCACAGGGGTGCTTGCCGTATCAGCATATACTGCCGATACCCCTACGAATGAGAGAATAAGGCTGAGAAAAAAGGTGTTATATATCTTCTGCTTCATAGCGCCATGTGATTATGTCATCTTGAGTAAGAATATAATTGGAAATGCCGATTTGTGCTTTGGTTTCATTGATGGAATAGATCCAAAACATGTGTTTTTTATAATCATTTTCAATGCCACCGATGCTGTTGATAAATACACCGAGCGAGCCATGATCTTCTGCAGAAAAGGTCAGACCATCTTCTCGGAGTGTGTTCATCAGATCGTATGCACTTGATCCTGGTGTCACCGCTATCGTCGATTCGTAGCCTATGTCTGGAATGCGCAGTGTTGTAGAGATTGTGGCTTGTTCTGTTTTTTGTTGAGAAGATGTGGAAGTGTTTTCAACATTTGTACTAGACGAGCTGACGCTCGTCACTCCATTTATTTTAGTAGGTACGTTATTTTCGAGAGGAGTGACCCCGCCATCTGCGGCGGGGTTATCGGTGCTTGATACAGTTTCTTTGAGTATATTTATTTCTTGCTTAGAAGTTTGTACTTCCGTTTGTGGTGGTGTCGGTATCTGACTTCGTGAGTAGAAGAATATTGTACTGCCGAGAGAAATGATGAACAGTGCAAGAATGACACTATTTTGTTTCAAGAAATTTTTCATAGCAAATCTGTTTGCATCTTTTTTAATCAGTAAAATCAATGAATAAAAAAATCTTTCCTAAGCAGAAAGATATGAAATGAAGATAAAGAAGCATAGCTCTGTATCTATTCCTGCTCGGGATACGCATTGCTATGAAGATCGGACTCGTCCATGAATGTTATTGATTCAGGGCTTTACCGTTGCGGCACAGTGAGGGAATGAACCTTGCCAGCCGAAGCCTTGGCGAAGGTTGGACCCTACTTCCACATAGTATGCGGTAAATTGTATGAGGTTATTATGGCAGGTTTGGGGGAGTGTGTCAAGGATTGTGTGTTTAGTATGTGGATGAGTGTAAAAATGTATTTGGCAGTTCACCACACTGCTCAAGCAGCATATCATGGCGTGCTTGGAATGCTTCTCTGACTTCTGGCAAGACAATTTTTCTCTCCCAATCTTTCATTGCTTTTTTGATATTATCCTGCATGAGTTCTTTGTATGGCTTGCTGGCGTTTTCGTACCACCAAAGTGAAAAGAATGGTCCGACGAGATGAGACGCACCATCAGCAGAAGAAAAAATTTGTACTTCAATAGGTGCGTCATGAAGATCAATGTCCATTTTTTTATCACCTATTTCTACATACGAAATTGCTTTTTCTATTATATTTTCTTCAAATCCAATTTCATGTAAGACTTCTTTTCCACGTTTTCGGGTCATGGTGTATTGGTTGTCAAAATCAATAATTTTTCCATAATCATGAAGCCATATCAAGATCATAACAAGATCACGATCTGAGCTTGTGTATATATCACACAGTTCCATTGCAATTTTTTCGGCTATCTCCAGATGATATTCTACAAACCATTCGTGATGAATAAAAGCAGGGTTTTTTGATTGTTCTCTGACGTGCTCTTTGAATGATGTGATGAGGTTTTTCATACAATTTTTATATTGACAAAAGTGAGAATATGTATATGATAACAGTACCTGTTGATGTGTTGCAAACGGCGAAGGAGGGAATCATGGATTGGGCACTCATTGGTGCTATTGTGTGCGGCGGGTTGGTCGCTGTGCCCCTGTACCAAATCGGTTCGTTCATCATGAGGCTGTTCGGCAGTCTAACGATGGGGAGCAGTCTGTCGCGCTACTCCCGTTTCCGTTGGCGCCGCTAAGCGTGGCGCAAGACGACATCCGGCCTCGGTGGAGCACCTGCTCTGCCGAGGCCTTTCAATTCATTTCAACAATTACAACAACTTGAACAACTACAACCTCACTTCATTCGTCAAGCAATGATACGACCCACCTGCATGATGAAAGTATGGAAGTGGGGAAGAAGATCTCGTGACTCCAAGTGATGAGATTTTTTTTTCTACGCCTGGCGTTTTGAAAGGCTCAGCATTGATGAAAATTCCTGGGAGAGATAATCCATTTACTGCCATCGTGCCGAGATTGTCGGCAATGCCACACGTATCTTCTGGAAGTAATTCTATAAGAGGCACATCGAGCATCGAAAGATGCTTTTTGCTTTCTACTGAAAATAGTTCGGGTGCATACATGAATGCTACGAGATGTCCTGACGCATCTATCAGTGGTGCGCACGTAGTATCGAGATGAAAGCCTTTTGATTCTAATAAAAAGATATGATCTGGCTTTATTATATCGAGCATCGCGTTATGTCCTGCTTTGTTTGATCTGCCGAGTCCACCAAAGTAATACGAGCCGTTTGGGGTGTCGACAAAAAATATTTCACCACATTCGAGATACGCATCTGGTGGCAAGTCGATAATATCGACCTGAAATGTTTCATGAATCAGACGCGCAAAGACGTCTGCTTCGAGCTGGCGTTCTGGGACTGAGAATCGTGCTTTTACCCATTTCCCACCTGCAAACATTCCTACATCGCGTATAAAAATACCGTCGTAGTCCGGCGGTGAGAGAGAAAGCAGTTCCTCTGGATATGGAAGAAGGGTGATGTCGATGTGAGCGTCTCTTATGAGCTTTATAGCTCGCTTCCAGTGGTCTTGCAGTGTGTTTTGAGATGGAATAAGACCGGAGTCTGCCGCGGCGACGGTCGCATAGTTGAGACTTTCTGGTGTGTGTCCCTTATGGACGGTATAGCCTTCTTGCCAGAGTCCGCCTTGTGGCAGGTCTACCATCATGATGCTAGCTGGTGGTTCGCTCATAGGAGTTTTTTTTATTCTAGCACGGAAAGTCGCAGGTATGGAAGAGGGTTGACAAAAATGTAATTTTTATTTATATTGAAAAGTCCAAAATCGGACTCACAGATCTTGACTTTCAGAGGAGGAAGAAGTGACGGTCATCTACGATGAGACAATAGCGAAGGTTGTGTCTGTTTCATGGGGGAACAGGGGTGTCTCTCTGCAGCTCGAAGATGGTATGTTTGTATGGGATCAGAAGAGCGGAGCTCTGGTTTCCTCAAAACTGAGGACTGATGCTCTCAAACTCGTAAAGCGCTGTGAAGTGTTCCACGGGGTAACGTTCATGCATAAGAACGCCAGAGACGGCGTCGAGACGTGGACGAAGCCGTAGTAGCGACCGACCGGACACCTGTGGGGCAGCCGTGCGTACAACGTGCGGCTGCCCCTTCTCAAAATATCTATTCAGAAGGGCATTTCATTCCCAACGTGGCAGGGATTGAAATGTTCTTCTTTTTTTGCTATAGTCTCCGAACTATGTGGATCGAAGATGTAAACAAACCTATCCTTGCACTCTCTCCGATGGCTGACATGACGGACTCTGCGTTTTGTCAGATCGTCAGGAAAATCGGTGGGGCGGATATTGTATTTCGAGAAATGGTTTCGGCGGAAGCCCTGGTTCGTGACAATGAAAAAACACTTGGGATGACAGATTTTGTTGAGGCAGAGCGTCCTATTGTTCAGCAAATTTTTGGGGCAGATCCACTGACCATGGCAAAGGCCGCCGAGATCGTGATGGAGCATGCAAAACCTGAGGGGATCGATATCAACATGGGATGCCCGGTGTATAAAATTACGAGCAATTTTAACGGTGCAGCTCTCATGAAAGAAGCAAAGCTTGCCGCAGAAATTGTAAGAGAAATGAAAAAAGTCATGGGCGATACGCCACTGTCTGTAAAGATTCGGCTTGGGTGGGACGATGACGAAGGGTTCAAAACATTCATTCCCGTGCTCGAAGAAGCCGGAGCTGATCTGATCACGATTCATGGTCGTACAAAAGCGCAAGGCTATAGTGGTGTGTCAAATTGGGATCTTATCCGTCAGGCAAAAGAAATCGCGACCGTACCACTTCTTGCAAACGGTGATATCCATGAGCCACATCAAGTCTGGGAAGCGCTTGAACAAACAGGTGCTGATGGAGTGATGATTGCGCGCGGTGCGCTTGGAAATCCGTGGTTCTTTCAATTAGCAATAAACAATAAACAATTAACAATTCCACTCGAAGAAAAAATTCGTGTAATCCTTGAACATGCAACGTTGCATGCAGAACATAGTGCAAAGCAACGGGCATTATCAAAGAAGCATGTCCTCGCAGGCGTGAATGCAGAAGAGCTAGAAAAAACATCTATCGTGACATTTCGAAAGCATCTCTCCTGGTATTTCAAAAGTAATAAATTGGGGATGGAGATTCCTGGTATAAAAGAATTTCGGAGTGAGCTCGTGAGGATTCAGTCGATAGAAGAGTTGGAGGAGATTTTGAAGCGGCTAGAAGAGCATGTAAACAGTGCCGTATAAAAAAGAACAGCGTGAAGACGTTGTTCTTTTTTTTGACGAAAGACTGAAGATTGTTTTTCACCTGATGGTGAAAAAAGATTGAAGACTATGCGGCATTGCGACTATCGTTTTGTTAAAATCTTCAATCTTCGTCCACCGTAGGTGGGCGGTAATCTTCAGTCTTTCATCGCGATAGATGACATCTTGACAAATAGCCAAAATCATGTCTTGTCGGTATGAAAAAAGTGGCATATACTACCTACATGGAACATTTGACAATATCGCAGAAATGTGATAAGTATACGTGTTCGTTCTTTCACAATTTGCTTGTTTACTAGCTTTGGGAATTTAGCTGTTCTTAGCCAAAATAAGGACATATGTATTCCCTTAGCTAGTGGCTACGGGATCAGATGAGAGACGCAGGCCGGGTGGTCAGCGTCTACGACACTTTCGTCTCAAGGAGAGACTCATGAGCTTCACGACCAAGATTTTTGTTTCGGTTCTTTTCGGAATCATCCTCGCCATCGTCGCGTGCGACGGTGGCTATGAGAGCTCTGACTTCACTCAGCTCACGGAGAGCTCCACGCTCATCGTGAGCGCAGATGTGCGCGAGACGGGCAGCGTCGACACCTTGGCGCCACGCGTCAACACGTACACGCCCAAGGTCGAGACGGCCAAGGGCTACATGACGGAGCCCGAGCTGGATCATCGGGTCAACCTGCCGGTGCCGTTCCAGCATGAAGCAGACCCTCCGTGGTCGTTCGTCCCGATCGACCACAAGTCGGTCTGTGGAGCGGATGGGCAGGAGTGCACTCCTGAGACGGCGCATCTGTGCCCGCATTCGGACAACGCCTGCGAGTTCTCAGGCTGCCAGTTTGGGTGCTGTGCAACGGCGCCGGTAGAGTGGAACTGCTGCAACACCGACAACGACTGTGGGCCGAACAGTGCCTGCATCAACAACGTCTGTGAGGATCAGGAGTCGGCCTGCAAGCCGGATCTGATTCCGAACGTCCCAGTGGGATGCGTGGCAGAGGTTCGCCTCTCCCTCCACCACTGCTACTTCCTCGCGTGGGAAACTCCGGACTGCAACTTGCAGCGACCCACGGAGTGCCACGTCAGCGAGGACTGCTGGCCGGACAGCACGTGCAACAGCGATTACAGCTGTGAGAAGCTGACGTGCTTCGGCAAGTTCGACGAGGGCTGCTACGAGCCAGGCTCGGGCCCCGTTGCTCTCGACTGGAAGTGTCGGGCCAACCTCTACTCTCCTGGTACACCCTGCGACGACGGCGACCCCGTCACCACGAGCGACACCTGCCACGCCGGCAAGTGCCTCGGCATTTCTCTGGCGAATCCCGATTCGCCATAGCCACAACAAGCAACTTCAACCCGCGGCGCGAGATCTCACGAGACCT
>PFLZ01000156.1 GCA_002784795.1 Candidatus Magasanikbacteria bacterium CG_4_10_14_0_8_um_filter_42_12 | reverse complement strand
TAGATTTTTTTAGTAAATATAAAAAGAAAGTTTACAAAAAGGAATATGTATCAGGTGAATCATTTTACTATCTTGGCCGACAATATCAGCTTATTGTGAAAAAAAGTGTGGAAGATAAGGTAATGTTATCACAAGGTAAATTTATTGTAGAGACAACATTGGGTAAAGAACACAAAGCACATACAAAATTATTGATAGATATTTGGTATAAAGAACGTGCAAAGAGTATTTTCAAAGAACGATTTGATGTGCTGTTTGAAAACTTTGGATATACAAAAAAAATTTTACTTCGTGTTGCTCCTATGACAAGAAAGTGGGGTAGCTTTAAGGGAATTACGGTTACACTTAATCCATTGCTTATACAAGCAAAAAAAGAAGCAATTGACTATGTGATTACGCATGAACTATGCCATGTAAAATATAAAAATCACAATAAAAAGTTTTGGGAGTTTTTGGATAAGATGTATCCGGGATGGGAGAAAGTAAAGGAGAAGTTGGAAGTTAAGTTTGGATAAGAAAAATTTATTTTACGAAATAAACACCTAGCTATGCACATCACAAAAACCGACTACCTCGAATACACCTACTGCAAAAAAACCTCTGGCTAAAAAAACATAAGCCAAAGCTTTTTCAAGATGTGGAACTGTCTGAATTTGAAAAGAAGATTATCGAAGAGGGGAATATTGCAGATGAGGCAGCGCGGAATTTGTTTCCAGGCGGACAGCTGATAGATGTCGTCGGTATGAATGCTGTCCCTATCACAAAAGAGATCCTTGCGACAAAACCAGATATTTTGTTTCAGGCAGCATTTTCGTACAACGAATTTTTTGTACAGGTAGATATCCTGCGGTGGAATGACGAACAGACTGGATGGGAACTGTACGAAGTAAAAGCGACCAATGCTGTGAAGCGGACGATCCCTCATCATCATGTGAATGATCTCGCCTTCCAAAAAATTGTCCTGGAAAAAACAGGACTAAAGATAGTAAAGGCAGGGGTGATCCATCTGAATGGGGAGTATCGACAAAAAGGGGCGCTGGACTATACAGAGCTTTTTGTTATTGCAGACCTCACAAAGGAAGTCCGAAAGGCAGAGCAGGGAGTAGGAGATCAGATGGTGGATATACAGACATACATGGCAATGGACGAAGAAAAAAATTGCGAATGTTTGTATCGAGGGAGGAATGCACAGTGCACGACATTTCACTATTCCAATCCAAAGGTCCCGGCGTACTCTGTCCACGATATCAATTGTATAGGGGGGAGCAAAAACATATTTTTTGATTGGATCGATCGGGGAATCTATGCGCTCGAGGATATCGACAATCCCGAAGCACTCAAAGGCGCAAAAAAATCACAGTATCAGGCATACATGGCAGGGAAGCCACTCGTCGATACCGCAAGTATAAAAAAAATCCTTGGTGACTTGGTATTTCCATTACAATTTTTTGATTATGAAGGATACTCGAGCGCGATCCCACGCTTTGACGGCTTTGGCGCATACGAACAAGTGCCCTTTCAATATTCACTGCACACACTCCACGAAGATGGCACACTCGAACACAAAGAATATCTTGTGACAGACCCAGAACGTGATCTCACTCGTCCACTCGTCGAACGCATGAGAAAAGATTTTGATGACGAAGGGACCGTGATCTCTTGGTACAAGTCGTACGAGTCACAGCGCAATGACAAACTCGCAGAACTCCACCCCGATCATGCAGAATTTCTCACCGGACTCAACGCCCGCATGTTTGATCTCATGACCATATTTTCAAAAAATTATTATGTCGATGCACGATTCAAGGGAAGTGCGAGTATAAAAAATATTCTTCCAGTAATTGTCCCAACACTCACCTACAAAGCGCTCGGTATTCAAAAAGGAGATCAGGCCGTAGAGCGATGGGAAAAGATGATAGATGAACACACTTCACAAACAGAGAAAGACGAGATGGCACGAGATCTGCTCGAATACTGTGCCCTCGATACCATGGCGATGGTGGAGATATATAGATTTTTGAAGAAGGTGTAAAAAATCTCATCATGTGTAGTAGAAAAACAAAAAAGACTCGAACTATCTCGTTCGAGTCTTTTTTGTTATACTCTACGTATATTAATATAAACTATGTCTACAAAAGCTATTTTTTCAATTTTTGTATTTTTTATTGTCGGAGTCGTTTTTTTTGACTTAATGGACAAAACGGTCGGCTAGAATTTAGGTTTTCCTTTCAAAATTTCATC
>PFLZ01000064.1 GCA_002784795.1 Candidatus Magasanikbacteria bacterium CG_4_10_14_0_8_um_filter_42_12 | reverse complement strand
AACCACTATCGAATTCAACGATACCGACCGTGAACACGTCGGCCAGGTTGTGATAACCCCATGTAGTAAGGGGTATGGGACTACTTTTGGAAATGCACTTCGACGTGTGCTTCTTTCTTCACTCCCAGGAGCTGCGGTAGAATCTGTAAAAATTGAAGGCGTACAGCATGAATTTTCTGCGGTTGAAGGTGTCCAAGAAGACATGATCGAAATTATTTTGAATCTCAAGCAACTCGCTGTCCAAGTACACAGTGATGAGCCAATCACACTCAGTCTTTCAAAAAAAGGAAAAGGTCCTATCACTGGAAAGGATTTTGGAAAAAATGCTGATGTAGAGATTGCAAACCCAGACATGGTCATTGCAAACGTGACTGATGACAAAAAAACATTTGCTATGGATATTACTGTTGCGAGAGGGCAAGGATATGTCCCTGTAGCACAAAAAGAAACAAAGCATCTTGATCTCGGTACCATTGCGATTGATTCGCTCTACACACCTATCCGCGATGTTGGATACAATGTTGAAATGACTCGTGTAGGAGACGTGACAAACTATGAAAAATTGGTCATGACGGTAGAAACTGATGGAACCATTACTCCAAAAGACGCTGTATCACAAGCAACAAAAATATTGATGGATCACTTTTCATTGCTTTTGAATGAAACAGATGAGGAAAACGCATAATGCATCATCGAATTAGAAAGATATGAGACATTTAAAGAAAAAACCTAGAACACTCGGAAGACCAAAGGCACAGCGAGAAGCGCTCATGCGAAATCTTGCTGAAAGTCTTATTCTTCACGAAGCGATCGAAACGACAAAAGTAAAGGCAAAAGAGTTGCGCAAATTTGTTGAACCTTTGATCACAACAGCAAAAGGTGGTACACTGACTGACCGACGCAGACTCATCCAAGCGCTCTATACAGACAACGCAGTACGAAAATTGATGGATGACCTCGGACCTCGCTACAAAGAACGTAAGGGTGGATACACCCGTGTCCTGAAAATAGGATTTCGTCCAAATGATGGTGCTGAAAAAGTACGTATCGAATTAGTATAATATGACACAGACTATTGCACGAGCACAACACGAAATCGACGCAACTGGACGAGCTCCAGGGCGCGTTGCCACAGAAGTAGCAATGATTCTTCGTGGCAAAAACAAACCAACTTTTGAACCGCATATTGATGCTGGTGATTTTGTCACGGTTGTCAATGCGAGCCAGGTACTGTTTACCGGTGATAAACTTGTACAAAAAGATTATTATCACCATACCATGTACCCAGGTGGACTGAAGACAAAGGCAATGAAACATGTCTTTGATGAAAATCCAGGTGAAGTCATTCGTAAAGCAGTCTATGGTATGCTTCCAAAAAACAAGCATCGAGACGAGATGATGAAGCGTCTTACCATTAAGAACTAATTATGAGTATGGCTACGAAGAATACACAAGACATGACTCGAGCAGTAGGTAGACGAAAAGAAGCTGCTGCACGTGTTCGAATTACTCCAGGAAAAGGAGAAATTATTGTCAATGGAAAAGAATTCAAAACATATTTTACCACATTGATTTTGCAAAACATTGTTTCTTCACCTCTCGAAGTGACAGGAAAACTCAAAGATCTCGATGTGTCAGTAAAAGTTGCAGGAGGTGGATCACGTGGACAAGCAGAAGCTGTACGTCATGGAATTTCTCGCGCACTTGTCGAATGGAATGCTGACCTCAAGCCAGCGCTCAAAGCAGAAGGATTCATGACACGAGATGCGCGTACGAAAGAACGTAAGAAACCAGGATTGCTCAAAGCGCGACGTGGACGTCAGTGGAAGAAACGATAATTACGGATTACTGATAATCCTGATATATAGATATTCAAAAACCGGCATAAGCCGGTTTTTTTGTACCTTGTATTCCTTGACATGCTAGGTATCTTGTGGTACATTTTTGTATTCTTTGGAGTGTCATGAATAATACATGACCAGCAAAGAATACAAATGATGGGTACAAAGTTGTTCGTTTTAGCAACATCTTTGTACAGTTTTGGGGCTCCGTTGGCAATCACCCCGCCAGCATCGCGGCCGCAAGGCCAAACAGCAACCCAAGCCGTGGAGGAATCCATGCATCGAAAGTCCTCGATCCGCTACGCGATCGGACGTGTCCATGTCGTGAACGCCGTGTCAGTCAACAATGTGAAACGCATCCTCGAGGAGAATCTGAAGAGAGGGATCACCTTGAATGAGATTCTGGACCCGTCCAGGATTGGAGGTCAGGGGTGGAGTCATCTGGAGTTGCTCGGGTTCAGTCCAAGATTTGAACCGATCGGAGCTTCCTGGTCTCTTCCGCCTGAAGGACTTCGACAGGGGCACTTCATCCCGTTGCGGATGGTGTCAAAGCCTGTGACTCGAAAGAGTCGTATTCCGTGGTTTAAAGTCTATAGGCTTATTGAGCTCAGTGACCTCATGCTGTGGGCGAGGCTTTGGTTCTACCTGACTGAGTTCCCTCACGTGAGCCTCGGAGTGGATCGTATGCAGGAGAACATTTTTCTGCATGAACCTGCCTACAGCTGAGATTGCTCTTTCGTACGTACCCCGGGTATGCGTTCGCGCTGCCCGGGGTCTTTCTTTTTTATTTGCACAACGCCGTCGGTACACTCGATATATTTTTTCGCTCGGGAGTACTGAGAAGATTTCGTTTCATGTGCCAGTTTTTATTTTCACTCGTTCTGCCGAGATTGATACTGTACGGACCAAATTTTTGTTTAATTGCATCATACGCCTCCATGATTCTCGTGTCTTCACTTCGCTCACTCGAAAATAAACTTTTTTGAAAGTGCTGACTGTCGACAATATCAGTACAGACAATGCCTGCTTTTGCATACTGAAATCCAGGCTTGAATGTTTTTTCTACGACATCAATTGCGTGTTGTATCAACACACGGCTATCATTGGTTGCTTCTTCAAGCGCAATTGTTTTTGAAGCATAATATCTCTCTGGAGAAAATCGAGATGTCATGAAAAATGGGCGGATGACATGTGTACGGAGGTCTTCGTCCCGAAGCATTTTCGCAGCGCGGTCGGCAAAGTAGGTGAGTGCATCGATAATATCTTTTTTTTCTGTTATTCGTGTCCCAAAAGATCGACTGCGAATCACAGATTTTCTCATATCACTGTGATGATCGAGGGATGTGCTTTCAATTCCACGCAATTCATGCACGAGTGAGAGTCCTGGTGTGCCGAGTGCTTTTTTTATCCAGGCATCATCTTTTTTCAAGAGATCCTCAGTCGTATGAATGCCGAGGCGTGGTAGTTTTTCTCCAAATGCTCGCCCAACACCCCAGAGATCCTGGACAGGAATGTGTGGAAAATAGGGAACTGCTTCTTCTGCAGTATTAAAAATTAAGATGCCATTATGTTTTGTATGTTTTTTTGCCAGTTCATTGGCTGCCTTTGCAAGCGTTTTTGTTGGGCCGACACCGATTGAGACGGGGATACCTGTCCATTGTGTGACGATTTTTTTTGTTTCTTCTACGAGAGATTGGATATCTTTTACCCCTGACACATCTGCAAAGGCTTCGTCGATAGAATAGATGTGGACATCTGGCAAGCATGTTTCAAGTGTGTCCATGACACGTCTCGATATATCTCCGTAGAGGAGGTAGTTGGAAGAAAATACCCGAACGTTGTGACGTTTGAGATAGTCTTTCCATTTGAAATACGGTGCCCCCATCGGCACGCTTAGTTTTTTTACTTCGTTTGACCGTGCAACAATACAGCCATCATTGTTTGATAAAATAACAACGGGTTTGCCTTCCAGTTTCGGATTGATTGCGCGTTCGCAAGAAGCAAAAAAATTGTTGCAGTCAACGAGAACATACATATCAATAAACAACTAACAATTAACAACTAACAATTAACAACTAACAACTAACAACTAACAGGCTTACTTTGGGGAATGTACGATTTACCATGTACCAATTATTATTTACAAATTACCATTTACGAATTTACTTCAGTGAATGAATAACATTTGTGACGACGCCCCAGATTGTGAGATCTTCTTCATTTGAAATATGGATAGGGGAGTACGAATCATTTTCTGGAGTGAGGATAATGCCTTTTGGTGTCTTGTTCAATCGTTTTACCGTCAGGTCGCCATCGACGACGGCTATCACCACATTGCCATGCTTCGGTGATAGAGATTTGTCCACAATCAAGATATCTCCTGAAAAAATACCCGCCCCTTCCATAGAGTCTCCCTCTGCACGCACCAGAAAGGTCGCAGGAGGGTTTTTTACCAAATAGTCATGCAAGTCTATATCTTGCTCGATATAGTCGTCTGCAGGCGAAGGGAAGCCGGCGGAGACAGGGGAGTCGAAGAGAGGATAGGTGGCAATTGCTCTTTGACTTGTTGTATATACATGCGTTCCTTTCATATGCATCCGCTTAGGGTGACAAAATAGAAATAGGATTCGGATCAATTTTCCATGTGTCTGGGATGTGGCCATTGAGCCATATGAGATCTTCTTGCCATGATTCAGGAGAGAGTCGCGCCATCACGGCAAACCAATGTCTCCCTCGATAATAGCGTGGGTGCATGTCAAAACTATCGGTGAGCGCTATATCTTTGTGTTGTTCTTGCAATCTTTTTTTGAGTACGACGACACTTGTCTCCATGACTTTTTTTGCTTCGAGAAAATTTGCATGCCCATAAAAATATCGTACCAAGTATTTGTATGGTGGGTAGCCGAGTTTCATTCGATGATTGAGATCTGTACGGTAAAATCGGTCTGGTTCTGCAAGTGATTTGAAAATCAAGTGTTTTGGTTCGCGCGTTTGAATAATAAATACAGCGTCATCACGCTTCAGATATTGCACTTCTTGGATCAGATGCCATAACTGTTCTTCTGCTCCAAACTCTGGGATAGCAAGTTGCATGTCGATGTCGAGGAAGGCAACGAGTGAGGTCTCATCCCAGTGTATCTCTGACAAGGCGCTATCAGTTCCTATAATAATTTTTGGTTGTATTGTTGTATTGTCACATTGTTGCATTGTTGACTGGCTATCAACACGGAGGATCTGATGGGGAAGATTGTGTTTTTTTACAAATTCATTGAGTAATTGTTCTACTGTTTCTGTTCCTACGCCTGATATTGTGACTATGCTTTCCTTGCACGTTGGGCATATCGTTGGGAGAGGCATTGTTGTTTTGCAATAGTGGCAGGTGAGTTGTTTGTTTTTTTTATGAAGTATTTGAGGAAGTTTACAGCTTTGGCATGTTGCACGCCAGCCGCAGCTATTGCAGCCGATGTACGTCGCGAGGCCAAGGCGATTGAGATAGAGGAACGCATTTCCCTGTAGGGCGAGTAATTGCTGTTCGAGTGTTTCGGAAATAGGCGAAAAATTACGTCCCCTTCGTTCGTCGCTTATATTGATAATGTGGCAATTTGATACGTCAGAAATGTCTACATGTGTAGCATCGTACTTTTTTTTATGAACATTGTAATATGTATCTACACTGGGTGAGAAACTTGTGAAATGAGTTTCGATATCTTGGGTTGTTCGCAGTAACTCTGCAACATCTTTGACATGAAATCGTGGTGCTTGGTCCCAGTGTTTATGATTTCCTTTGTGTTCGTAATCAATGATGACTTTTTTTAAATCAAAGTAGGGCAAGAGTAATGCGCCACGTGTTCCTATTACAATATGTTTTTCTCCATTACGAATCTGGAGCCATCGTTCAAATTGTTCTTTGGTAGACAATCCGCTATGCCATATGACGGTGTTGTGTTCATGCTCTTTGAGATGGGAAACGATCGTGTCGATGTATTGAATTTCTGGAACGATGATGGCAATTTGGCAATTAGGTGAAGAGGTGATTTGTTCTTGTATAATTTGTTTGTGTTCCATTTCATTATTATACAGATGAAACATTGGTTTTGTCTGGTTTGCTTTTTTGTTTTTTTGATTTTCAGGGAACACTGATGCTTTAGTACTTGTTTTTAAGTTAATTGATTTGATTTTTCTCTTCTGCAATGGCAACAACATCATCTTTGCCATTGTCCCATATGAGACGCCGTACCAGCTCGAGAGTGTGTTGATCTGTGCGAGATGGGTATCAAAAAGAAGAGGTGTGTCATGGACGATATCTACAACCGCCTTCAGTGCACTCGTATCAGACGCACGTTCTTCCCTCAATGATAAAACAAGCCCGAATATTTCGGACGATTTGAGTGGTATCTTTACCAGTTGCCCTGGGGCAATTCTCTCTTTCAACTCTTCAGGAATAGTATAGTCAAAATGAGAGAATCGTCGTGGCAGGCGTTTAATTGGAATGATTTCTGCTATCACGGTAAAGGGTAAGTAGTAAATGGTAATTGGTAAATAGGCATTCGTTTCTTATTGTCATGCTGAACTTGATTCAGCATCTCTCTTATCGAGTACGTTCTCTTTGGGAAAGATCCTGAATCAAGTCCATGATTACAACAACAGAATACTGTTTACTGTTTACCAATTACTAGTTACGAGTTACTAACTTACATGAAACTGTCCTGTGAGGTATCCAACACCAAAGGGGGCTTCATACGCATATTCTTCGAATGAACATTGCATATTTGAAAGTACGCCACACATGATCAGGAGTGAACGATAGAGGCATTCATCGGCATGAGAAACTTTTTCAGGATCGAGAGTTTCTACACCCTGTCTATCTTCTTTTGAAAGAACATTTCTTATTTCTGTATCAAACCATTCTCCATCTTTATGAAATCCTGCTGGAGAATCTTTTGTCAGTGTATGTGCCATGTCTCCCGATGCTAAAACGGCTATTCTTTTGTCGGATTCCATGATGACTTCTTTTATCAGTTCACCAAACGCAACATGTGATTTTGCATCCAATTTGCTATAGCCAATTGGTAAAATCGTAACATCTTTTAGGTGGGCGGTCAGATAGAGCAGTGGGATAGATGCACCATGACCCAGATAATCATTACTCACAAGTCTTGTCGGCAGGTGTTGTTCGTTTGCTTTGTGTTGAATTTTTGCAGCAAGATCTGAAGCACCTTTCCAGGTAAACTCAGTGGTCATGTCGCCAAACTTTTCAAATCGAGACTCAAGTTCGGTATGTGCATTGACGACAAACGCATCTTCAAACACACCTTCATGAGGAGTAATGATAATGATACGATGTGGTTTGGCAAGATAGAGTTCTTGTTCCAGTTTTTCAAGTGCAATTCTCGTTGCATCAAGTTTGAGAATAGCCTCTTTTCCAACACTGGGAAGGAGAACAACTGGATGGGGGACAATGCCGGCAAATACGAGTGACATATTATTAGAAGGTTTTCATCGCCCACTCAGCGAGTGCTTTTGGGGCAGAGAATTTATGTGTATGTTCTGGATTTCCTAGGGTCATGATAACAAATTGCTTGCCATCAGATTTTCGTGAGACGAGCATGGCCAGGTTGTCGCCAGATTCATAGATATATCCAGTTTTACTGGCTACGATTTTGAATGACAGAGAACTATCTTTCAAGAGATCATTTGTGTGATCATCAAAGTGGTGTGGAAATCCATCAAAGTCGAGCATTTCATCATATTCGTATGATGTATGTCCCATGTACTCTTTTACCGTACCATTTGCCGTTGCTTTCGTAAAGATCGTCAGATATTCACGAGCCGTTGTATTATTCTCTATTGCGCCACCATACACATCTTTCCATGAAGACTTGGTGAGGCCCCAGTCTTTGAATTGTGCATTTATTTTTGAGATAAATCCTGCTTCGTCATTTGTCACACTCGAGACGAGCATACGGACCGGCGTGTTCATAGAAGAAACCAGTACCGTGTTGAGGAGGTCATTGTTTCGTACGCGTTCACCATCGGTGATTCGGTATCTATGAAATTCGGGTGGTGTTTTTTGGGTGGCGCTGTTGTATGTCACGGAGCCATTGAGATTGAGACCTTCTCTCATGAGCATGTAGGTCGTCATGACTTTTGCAAGTGATGCTGTCGGTCGGACGGTATCACTATTTTTTCCAGCGAGAATTTCTCCACTTGCATAGTCGGCAACCAGATATGCATCGACAGGAGAGTCTATCGTTTTCCCGACAAAGGTCCATGATGCTGCTGGGGTTGTGATCATGAGGTCGGCGATGTTGGTTGTATCTTCATGTGCAGTGGTTGGTGTTGATTGTTGTGTAGGTGATGTTTGTTGCGCTGTGTCTGGCTGTGTGACGATGTCACTTCTGAGATAAATAGGTTCAGCGGTTTCATGCAAAATACCCGCAAATTCATTGATGGTGACAATATTGTTCCAGTCGTAGCCAAGTCCATTGAACACATCTTCTGAAGCAATATGTCGTTTCTTGCCGTTTTCTATGGCATATACTTTATTATCTCCTTCTACGAGGACGAGGGTTCCATCTTTCATTTTTACCGGTTGTCCTGCTACGTAGCCTGTGAGCTTGCTGATAGATACCGTGTGCAACGTTAGATTTGGAAAGTTTTCTTTGATAATTGCTTTGTCGTAGATGAGGTGATATTCATTATCTTTTATGTAGTAGAGCGCGTTATTTTCTTTTATTTGAACGAGTTCTCCGAGTGGTTTTGTGGTATTTGCTGTGATGGTCGAGCCGAGCGTATATGTACTGAGATCTTGTTCATTCACATCCAGAATTTCGTCTGGATTGTATCCCAGTTTTCCTACCGTATCACTCGAAGTAAAAGGACGTTTTGTATCATAGTCAAGGAGATAGTAGCTTCCTCCTGTTGTTTTTACGATAGAATAATTTGGTAAGCTGATACTCGAGCCTATGTCATATCTGGCGAGTTCAGAGCTCGGGACAGTGACGATGCGTTTCAAATCATATCTGGTTGCCAGGGCTGTCATGCTGGCAAACGGACGTTTTTTGCCGTTTTGGAGGAGATAGACTGTTGGATCAGTCGTTGATTTCAAAAGAGTCCCATCAGGATAGACCTGATCAAACCAAGATTGCCAGAGTGACCAAAAATTTTTATTCCCTTGTAAATGTGGAGTATAGGTATAGAGAAATCCTGTCGCAAGCGTTGCCGGAGTAATAAATTCTCCGTCTATGCTATAGCTGAGAGGTGGACGTTTGATCCAGCTTTGTGAGGAAACATTGTCATAATACCAGCGCATGATGCCGGCAGCTGCATCGACTTGCTTTCCAAATCCTTGATTTTCTTTATATGTTGCACAATCCCAGCCACACCCATCACTGATACCGTATCCTGTTGCGCCATCGAGTTGTTTTTGTGTTGGGCTTTTTTCTGTGATGAGACTTTGTTCTTTTTGAAGTTTGACGAGTATATATTTTGGATTAATTTTATTTTCCATTGCTGCTGCATAGATAATGTCGGCAGCAAGTTTATTCACGCCATGTTTATCTTCTGTTCGAAATGTTGACAAAAAACTGTTCCGTTCATCAAGAAATGCCTGAATATCTGTGCGTGACATGGTGTTCCATGCCTGAAGTTCTTCATCTGACAAAAGAAAGTTTGGGTTGAATTCTGCTGTGGTCGCCAAAAAAGCGGTCTGTGGCATGACCATGCCAAGGATAATGATAAAAGAGAGGATGCGTCTTGAAAGTATTTTCATAGATATTGAGTATAGCATATTTCAATAGTCTAGGACTAGAGTATTTGACAAATTCTTGTATATAGTCTATTGTATATCTAACAATATAGATAATGATATAGTATGAACAGAATTATCAATACAACCCAGCTACAGCAAAAAATAGGTCAAGTGGCAAAGGATGTGGAGAATAATCCATATATTGTGGTCAATCGTGGGCAAGCACGTCTTGTCGTGTTGCCATATTTCGATGAGGGAGTAGAGAAAATTGAAGAGTATTTTGAAGATTTTTCTATGAGAAAAAATAAGAAGGCTCTGCAAGAAGTGTACAAGGAATCACTTGCATCGGGGGAAAGTGATTTGCGTGTATGAGGGAGTTTGTTTTCACGAAATATGCCAAGAAAAGATTTGTCCAGCTTGAACAAAGGGTACAGGATAGAATAATAGAAAAATTGCGCATCTTGAAAACAGTGGAGAACTTGCCGTTGAAAAAACTCCATGACATGGATCCGGCTACGCATCGATTGCGTATAGGGCCGTATCGTCTGATATTGAAGCCTGAGAGCGAACAGACAGTGATTGTCCTGGATATAGGACATAGGAAAGATATATATAAAAGTCATTGAGAATGCTTGCTTGCCAAGTGTTCTTTTTTTCGCTAGAATAACCTTACTTTCTTATGTTATCAATCGTTGCCACACCAATAGGAAATCTCGGTGATATCACGCTCCGCGCGCTTGAGGTCCTCAAGATTGCGGATATTATTTTGTGCGAAGATACGCGAGTCACAAAGAAACTCTTGTCACATTATGAGATAGATACGCCAACAATGAGCTATCACCAACATAGTGATGAAAAGAAAATCAGTGAGATACTCTCATTACTAGCAGACGGAAAACACCTCGCACTTGTTACAGATGCAGGGACGCCGGGGATATCGGATCCGGGGAATAAATTGATTGCAGAATGTAGAATGCAGAATGCAGAATTGGAGATAATCCCAATTCCAGGGCCTTCTGCAGTCATCGCAGCACTTTCTATATCAGGTCTACCGACGGATAAATTTATTTTCATGGGATTTCCGCCACACAAGAAGGGGAGAGAGACATTTTTTCGAGAAGTTGCTGATGCAAA
>PFLZ01000109.1 GCA_002784795.1 Candidatus Magasanikbacteria bacterium CG_4_10_14_0_8_um_filter_42_12 | reverse complement strand
TTAAAATTCATCTCTTCAAGAATATATTGCTTTCGATTTGGTTCTTGATCAGAATTGATGATACAAGAATATCCTTTTTCTCTCAGTGTCTGAATGTACTCCAAAAGTTTCATGTCAGGATGATGTTCATAGGTAAACCAGGCATGCAAAAAATCCTCTGTACTTTTCTGCCATCCACACTGCGTTAAATATGGCGTGAGTGAGTCTATCAAATCTTTTTTTCCTTGCTGACATTGTTCGTAATACATTGCAAAAAAGTCTGTAGTCCATAATGAATCAAGTCCAGCATGATCCAATGTATATGTTGCCCCATAGCTCGGCGGATGCACGAGTACGTGATCTATATCAAAAAGAAATATCTTTGTCATATTACGAAATCAAACCGACATACCATTGCACAATATCTGTCCCATAATACATCGTCACCGTCGTTGCAAGCGTCAGATATGCCCCAAATGGCACACGACTTGCCATCTTTTTCTTCCCAAACATAAGGAACGGCAGAACAAACAACGTACCACCAACATACGCAAAAAACAGCGCAACAAGAATCAATGGCCAGCCAAGAATCACGCCCATAAACATCCCAAGCCGAATATCTCCGCCACCAATCCACTTCCCTTTCGAGATGAGATATTGCAAAAGAAAAAATCCAGCACCGACAACAACACCCACGGTAACAGACATACCAGAGTGCCACCCAAACATCGCCGTAGGGATAAGTAATAAAAATGCAGGATATGTCGTCATCCTATCCCAAATTTCCTGATATATCACATCGTACACAAAAACAAATGTCAGGAAAAACAAAATATAGGCATCTCGAAAAATCAAGAGAAACTGCGCATCATGAAACCAAGCAGAAAATCCGAACAAAAACCCAACAACAAACTCAACAACTGGATACTGCAAGGAAATTCGTTTTTGACAATTCAAACAACGCCCTCGTAGCCAAAGATAACTCAACAGTGGAATATTTTCTTTCCATGTCAATGCATTATTGCACTTCGGACAGTGTGAGCGACCTCTTAATACCGACTTCCCTGCCCTCGTTCGCCACATCCAGGCATTGAGAAAGCTCCCAAACAGTACACCAAGAATAGTGAAAAATAGGATAATCATATAAGAATATTGTATCATCTTTGGCAACAGTACGCTATAAGCCAAGAGGGAGTTAAACCATCTTCAATACTGTTATTTGTTAATAGTTAATTGCTAATTTTCCAAAAAAAAGCACCCCGTGTTTCAGACGAGATGCTCTTCTTTCCAAATTCGAACGCATTCAAACTAGGATATTATTGGATACCTGATGGAGTTGCTGTCACAGAGCCTGTGAGGCCACTGACAGTTCCTTCAAGGATAGCGTTGATCGTGTATGTTGATCCAGGCACTTCGGCAATATAGGTGTAATCTTTGTCTGAAGATGGATCAGCTGGGACTTGTCCCATATATGCAGATGTACAGCCAGTTGCTGCAAATCCACCGCTGTTCAAACACGCATGTGTGCTATCACCAAGAGTGATACCAGCTGCGGTTGTCGTTGGATATGTATTGTTATCTGTGTAATAGAGTTCAAGCGCAGTTTGTACTTGCTTGATATCTGATAGACGTTTTGCATCATTAGCTTTTGAACGAGCTGACCCGAGGGCCACTACGGCGAGTGTAGACAAAAGACCAATGATCGCGATAACAACGAGCAATTCGATCAAGGTGAAACCTTGTCTGTTTGCAGACATTGTTTTTTTATTCATGTACTCACCCCCTCTCTCTGAAAAAAGATAGTCATAGTTTTTATGGTGCATTACCTCACACTCAGTTGTGTAAGGGTAACGAGCACCCACGATGATACACAAATATGTAGCATCGTACATGCGCTACGATGTACGTGAACTATTGATTAAAGACCAAGCACTTTCTTTACTTTATCGACGGTTTCAGATGGCTTGAAGTGTGCCTTGATGAGATAATCTACCGCACCTGATTCAAGACCTTTTTCTACATCGTCTTTTTGTCCAAGATTGGTAAGCAAAATAACAGGGATATCTTTTACGTCGTCTGTTTCTTTCAATTTTTTTAGTACAGCAAATCCATCCATCTTTGGGAGGAGAATATCGAGCAAAATAAGATCTGGTTTTATTTTTGCTGCTGCTTCGAATCCTGCGAGACCATCTTCTGCACCAGTCAATTTGAACCCTTCCATTTCAAATTTTGTTTTGTAGATATTCGCGAGAAAGGTATCGTCTTCAACGAGTAATATATGTGCGAGAGGTGTATCAGCCATACGATAAAAAGTTATTTAACTCATTTAGTGTTTTTCACACAAAAGTGCTAAAATTAGTGCAAAAAGTCTATGTAAACTTAACCACTAATTTGTAACACTCGTCTATGAAAA
>PFLZ01000050.1 GCA_002784795.1 Candidatus Magasanikbacteria bacterium CG_4_10_14_0_8_um_filter_42_12 | reverse complement strand
TGCTCTCTTAACTTGAACTTTTATTTGCATAGAACAGCCTTCTGGAGGCAACACATCCTTTTTATACCTCTGTATCTTGAAACCGCGTCACAAATTTCACCACATCCATATCTGTCCAGACATTTCGCTTGCTAATTTGCTTTGCAAGAACGATTCCTTCGAGACGGGTACAGCGAGATAGGGCAACATAGAGCTGGCCAGGTGCAAACGTTCCACGACCAATATCAAGAATAACGCTATCAAATGTTTTTCCTTGAGCTTTGTGAATCGTCACTGCCCAGGCGAGCTTGAATGGATACTGTGTGAATGACCCTATGACATCCGTTTCTATATGTCCTTTCTTTTTGTCATACGTGTACGCATACATATCCCATGTATGTGGGGCAACCAATTCAACAGTACCATCTGCAAGTTCCACCCACACGAGGACCTCTCCATGTTCTTTTTCTATTGCTTCAATTTTTCCAATCGTTCCATTTATCCATCTCCCCTGTCGATCATTATTCAGCAGCATAATTTGTGCACCCACTTTTACCTCCAGTTCATCATTTGTTGGAAATAATCGCTCTTCAAATTTTCCAGAACGTTCTCCATGAAATTTCCATGAGGTCCTGCCAAGTTTTGCGAGTTCTTTTTCATTTATTCTCGCAGCCATATCATTTGTCGTGGTGAGATAAATTTCAAAATCTTCTTGGGCAGGTTCGTACGTGGGATCGTACTGTTTATTGACAGTAGCAATCTGCGCTTCTGTCACAGTATTGTCACGAATCGCATTTAATATATGTATAAAGTCAGTATCTTTTTGTCGATATATCTTTTCGAGCTCAACAAATGTCAATTCAAAATCTCCCTCATCCGACAATAATGTCCTCTGTCCTGAAAATACATGGGATGCAAAAAAATATGGACTGGTATATTTTTGGAGAAACGCAATTTTATCTTCTGAAGTCAACACCGGTGGTAACTGATACAAATCACCAATGAATATCATCTGCGCACCACCAAATGGACGATCTTTATGTTTTCCATTGAGTCTCATGAACTTGTCGATACAATCGAGCAAGTCTGCACGCACCATAGAAATCTCATCTATCACAATCGTATCTAGTTTTTGATAGATGCTTTCTTCTTCTTTTGTGGATTGTTGTTTTCGTATTCGTTGTACGGTCACATCGGGCTTGAATCCAAAGAATGAATGAATTGTTTGCCCTTTGATATTAACCGCGGCAACACCTGTCGGTGCAAGAACGACGATCTCTTTGTGCGTATGCTCACGAAAATATGTGAGAAGCGTAGACTTGCCGGTCCCAGCCCGGCCAGTGATAAACAGATGGTTGTGTGTGTTCTCCATCAAATCAAACGCACGCGAAAATTGTGGATTGAGGTCAATCTTTCCAGCTCCTTTGATTGCTGCTTTCTTTTTCATAGGATGGGTACTATATCACACTCTAAAAAAATCCGCTCAACGAGCGGATTTTTCCTTTTTTCCTTCGTTACAATTGGGCATTTGCCATCATAAGAAACATCTGTCGTATCATCTCACCATTTGGCAATTCACCATCACCATTTGGGTTCAATCCATTCATCACTTCTACAAAATCAGAAAATCCATCACCATCAGTATCTGCATTGTTTGGATCCCACCCTACAGCTATTTCTTCTGCGTCACCCAGTTGATCTCCATCACTATCACCTGCTACTCCTACATATTGCACATAGCTCAATGGAACAATGCCGTCTTTTGTAAGATCATAGATACCTTCTCCTTCTGAAAATTGTACGCTCTTTCCGTCTTGCGTAAATCGGAGAAAATAGTCTTCTCCATCACTCATATAGAGATAGGCACCAAGCCCTGGGTCACGAGGCACAACTGCCATATACGAATCAGCACATCCTGTAGGCTGAAAGCCATCGGCATTGAGACAAGAAGTTCCCTCTATCCCAACTTTATTCAAATACTGATCTATATATGGGTACTTCCCATGAATATCCCAAAAATGTTCGAGGGCTGACTGAATCGCATAGATATCTTCCAATCGTTGTTTGTCGAGAATAGCGAGTGGATGTCCTTGTGTTCCCTTCGTATTATTTGCAAACGTATTTTTTTGTATCTGAGATGGCTCTCCCGTTTGGAGTGTATCTGTCGTTTGTTGTGAGGCGGTATCTATTGCAACATCGGGAGTCGTACTACCAAGTGGATTCTTCTGAACATAGAGAAATACACCCACGCCAATAACAATTGCGAGAGGGATGAGAATGGCGAGGTACATTTTTTGTGAGTGGATCATAAACTATATAGTGAATAGATTAACTCATTTAGTGTTTTTCACACAAAAGTGCTAAAA
>PFLZ01000088.1 GCA_002784795.1 Candidatus Magasanikbacteria bacterium CG_4_10_14_0_8_um_filter_42_12 | reverse complement strand
GGGGCGGGGAATTAGACCCAGGAGAGATTAAAAAAACCTCACAGAGAAGTATTTCTCTCTCAATTCTCAAAAAACGCGGTGTATTTGTTTTTTTGTTCGTCAAAACTCGAACGCCATTCATCCGTGATAGGATCCCCTGCTGGCAATTCTACTGTCAAAGGGTTTACCTTTGTTCCATTTTTTACCATTTCATAATGAACATGTGGTCCGGTAGACCATCCTGTCGAACCAACATACCCTATCACATCGCCTTGTGATACCTTGTCCCCTGCTTTGATTGCATACTTTGACAAATGAGCGTAATGGGTATCCCACGTATCATTGTGACGAATAGCAATAAAATTTCCATATCCTCCATTCCAGCTCGCACGGATCACGGTGCCATCTCCTGTTGCCAAAATTGGTGTTCCAATTGGGGCTGCGTAATCGATTGCAAGATGCGTGGTGGTTCGTCCAATGACCGGGTGAAACCGTGCATTCGAATATCCAGAAGAAATACGTGAATACTTCAACGGGGCTTTCAAAAATGGCTTCTGCAGAGACTCTCCTTCTTTTGTATAATATCCAATACCTCCCTCAGGATCTTCAAACCGTAGAGCCGTATGTTCTTTTCCTTGGTTTACAAATCGTGCAGCAAGAATTTTTCCGGACGGTCCGGGCTTACCATCACGAATACGATCTTCATAGATCACTGAAAAGGAATCACCAGGTTGAATGACCGTCGCAAAATCGATTTCCCAGGTGAATACATCGGCGAGTGCCAAGACCGCTCGATCGTCGAGTCCTGCCTCGTTCCCAGCAAGAAACAGGGATGACTCAATGGCACCATGCACTTCTTTTTCCGTAACATCATATGGAATATCTTGTTTGGTAACAACAAAATTTCCATCACTATCTTTTGTAATGAGTGCTTGTTCTTCTGAATTGATATCATAGACAATCGCATCAAACACACCATCTTTTTTTCTGATAACAAATGTTTTGCCAAGCACTATCTGAGTAAAATCATAGATATCTTCGCCAGCATCAAGCACTGCTTGCATATCTTCATACGTATACCCCATGCGCTCCATGACCGCTGCAAAGGTATCCCCTTCTTCTATCATAAATGACTTAGCGGTATACACAGGCAGTGGTTCGGGAAGTACATCCTCAACAACATCAGACGCCCCTTCTGACGTACCATGAAATCGCCAAAAGGCTATGCCAGAAGCAATGATAATAATGAATACAAATAGTGTTCGTTTCATATAATATAGTACAGTGAGTATATATCCTACCGAAAAAAAAGACAGTCTGCAACCACAGACTGTCTTTCTAAAACATGAACGTCTTATCGTTCTGGGATAGGGTCTAATTCCTTTTCACCGAAGCGTTGATAAAGAAGTGGTACCATGAAGAGCGTCAATGCGGTCGAGAACAGCAATCCAAAGACAATGGAATACCCAAGTGGTCCCCACGATGGATTGGTGATGGCAAGTGGCAAAATCCCCGCCACTGTCGTCATGGTCGTGAGGAGGATAGGCTGAAGACGACTGGTCGCTGCTTCACGAATAGCGTCGTCAATACTCATACCATTATTCAATCTATTTTCATTGATACGATCTATCAAAATAATCGCATTATTGACCACAATACCCGCAAGCGCTACCACACCAATGAATGCAGGGAAACTGAGTGGCTGTCCTACGAGTACCAATCCAGGGAACACACCAATCAAAGACAACGGAATACTCGACATGACAAAGAATGGCTGTCGATACGAACGAAATTGCCAGACAAGCAGACCTGCTATCATAAACATTCCCAAAAACATTGCTTTGAACATGTCTGCGAATGATTTATTGATACTTTCACTTTCTCCTCCATACGAAAACGTATATCCTGGTGGCAAAAATATTTGATCAGCTTGTTTTTGGAATGCTGACACAATCTGCTGTGCCTGATATCCATCTTCTACCAACGAGGTGACGGTTACCAGTCTGTCACCATCTTCATGATTGATCACCGGCCTACTCACACCGAGATCAGTATCAAGAAAAGAAGCTAACGGGATCTCTCCACGTGGGGTAGCGAGTGTCAGAGAAGTAATTTCATCAATATCTACCGTATCAATCTGAGACAAACTCCCTTCTGCTGCGGGAGACAGATCATATTTGACGACCACATCAATATCCGTACCATTTTGTTTTAAGACGGTAACCGTATTCCCCGTTACCGCATTTCGAAGGAGTGACGCGACCTCTGCAGTACTGACTCCATAAAATTGCGCTTTCGAACGATCAATACTCAACACAAACTCTCCATTACTTTCCTTCGTAGACAACGCTACATTGCGAGCCCCTGGAATTGTTTCCAACAGATGTTGTACATCACTTGCAATCGACTCAAGCGTATTGAGATCCTCTCCATTTATATGAATATTCACTGGCGCACCCTGATCTGGTCCTGACGCCTGCTGAGCAACGGTCACCCTCGCACCATCCGTATTCTGAAAAACGTTTTGATATGCATCAATAATATGAACACTCGATTCAGTTCTGTC
The DNA here is from genome assembly GCA_002784795.1 of Candidatus Magasanikbacteria bacterium CG_4_10_14_0_8_um_filter_42_12. Classification (GTDB taxonomy): domain Bacteria; phylum Patescibacteriota; class Patescibacteriia; order Magasanikbacterales; family UBA922; genus UBA12086. The sequence continues at coordinate 8,255 of PFLZ01000088.1, read as the reverse complement.
TTTTTTCAAATTGATGGTAAAACTAGCCAGGTGCTGATTGGTTGTACCACCGCCTGAGGTTACACTGCCTCCATTACTCCCTGTACCCACATTGGTGACAAATGATGCAATCCGTTGATCTCCTAACAATGTATCTTCTACTTGCTTTGCAAGGAGGTCAGTCTCATGGAGTGGTGTCCCAATCGGTGCTTCGAGATCTATGGTAAATACATCCACATCTTCAGCGGGAAACATATTTACTTTCAGTATCCCAAATATAGGGAGCATCAAACTGGCAACAAACAAAACAATCATAATCACAAAAAATCGGGTTCGTCTGCGCACGTTCGTCAAAAATCCTTTTAATATACGTTCGTAAAAGGTGTAACTGCGAGTGATGAATCGATCAGTAAACCGCTGTTTTTTTGCATCCACATCTCCTGCCAATGCTGTTTTCAAAAATCGAGAACCAAGTGTGGTAATGACACCAAGTGCAACAATAATTGAAGAAATCAATACAATGGTAACCGTCACAGGAATACTCTTTATGAACTTGCCAATAATTCCTGAAGTCAACATCATCGGCAAAAAGACAAAAATGGTAGTCAGTGTTCCAGAAATCAACGGCGCCTGAAACTCTCGAATAGTTGCAATAGCAGCATCTTTTGGTGTATATCCTTTTTGCAAATATCCGTGCATGCCTTCTGTAACAACAATTGCTCCATCGACAAGAATACCAAGCGCAAGAATCAAGGAGAACAGCGTCAAAAAATTGATGGTATACCCCAGTTGTCCGAGCACAATAAAGGTCATGAGAAATGTAAGCGGTACCGCAACACTGGCAAGCAAGGCTTCTCTCCATCCGAGGAAAATGAGCAATAACAACACAATAATAAGAATTGTTTCTGCACCATTTTTGAGCAAATTGTTGAGATCTGTCCGAATGAGTTCTGCGTCACTTGTCACTATTTCTACATGAACATTGTCTGGGTAGAGCCCCCCTTCTGCATCATCAATATGTGCTGTCACCGCGTCAGCAAGATCCAGAATATTACCGCCACTCACTTTGTATACTTGCAATGAGATAGAAGGAGCTGGTGTACTGCCGGCGATACTCAAACGAGCTAGTGTTCCGGTATCTACCGCGCCATCAATCACACGTGATACATCCCCAACCGTCACAATAGTCCCATCAATAGCCGTTATCGGTGTTCCGCTGATTTCTTCTGCCGTAAAAATTTCTCCAGCAAATTTTACACTATACACAGATCCTGCCGTTTCAATAGATCCTACAGGGAGATTCACATTTGCCTGACGAATAGCATTGATCACAGCACTCAGTGATAGTCCAAATTGTTCGAGTCGTGCTTGATCTACCAAGACACGAACTTCTCTATCTGGCGCACCAACAATATTCACCTGTGACACACCTGCGATAGATTCAATGTCTTGCTGTAATCCCTCAGCAAAACCTTTCAATTCCGTACCACTATATGGCCCACTCAATGAAAGCTGCATAATTGGGACATCTGAAAAACTAATTTTCGTTACTTGTGGCGTCTCCGCATCGCTTGGCAAATCAAATTGGGCTGCATCTACCTTTGTACGCAAATCACTCATTGATTCCAAAGAATCAGCATTGACATCAAAATTCACGACGATAGAAGATATCCCTTGGCGTGATACAGAAGTAACTGATTCTAATTTTGTAAGACTATTTATTTTATCTTCAAGAGGCTTGGTGACGAGCTCTTCCACGTCAGCGGCACTTGCTCCTGGAAATGGTGTCGTCACAATGGCAATAGGAAAATCGATTTCTGGGCTAGATTCTTTTGGCATCTGATTGATCGCCAAAAAACCCAGAAGAACGATGGCAACAATAAAAATCAGAGTCAGTCTATACTGATGTATAAACGATTCCCATATCGTTTTCTTTTTGTGTTCATGCAAGGTGACCATACTTATTCAATAATTGAGACAGCATCTCCTTCTTCGATGCCACGAACAGATGAGACGATAGCATCATACCCAGAAAGATCTGAAATAATTTCTATCTTGTCTCCTATGAGTTGTCCTGTTTGTATAGGCACAACCACACTGTGTCCATCCACGACCACGTAGACACTGTGGCTCTCTGCGGTGACTTTCACAGCGCTCAATGGTACGAGCAATACTGAAGCATCGATATCTTCTTGTGATGAAAGCATCTGCAAATTGACAAATTGTCCGACGACAAACGAGTTCCCATCAGTCTCATCAATCGAGATAATGACTTCCACTTTCTTTGTTGTATTATTGATACTTGGCGCTATTCTCACAATATGGCCAACTGGTTTTTCTTCTACAAGTACCGTGCCGCCAACTGACAGTGCAGACAATGCATCAGCAGGGACGTACGCAGTCACTTGGAGGCCTGTTGTATTCACAACGTCCGCAACAATAGCACCATTCGAAACAAGTTCACCTTGCTTGACCGCGATATTTGCAACAACCCCAGAGATAGGTGAACGTACCGAGGCTTTTGCGAGTTCTGCACTCACGCCAGCAATTGCTCCACGGGCACGTTTGATACTTGCATCTTGTGAGGCAAGGGTAGCTTCCAATTGCTTGAGTCCAGCCTCTGACGCTGCAATGTCTGCAACGGCTTTTGCTTTTGTGTCAGCAAGATCTTGCACTGCTTTGTCATATGCGATTTGTTGTGTTGCAAATGATTTTTTTGCTGTTGCAATAGCTTGAATCGCATTCGTCAATGCCGTTTGTTGAGTAGTAATTTCTGAACGGCCTGCATTTACAGAAGTGATCAATGTGGTGAGCATTGTTTGTGAGAGATCACCCACGGGTGGAGTGTTGTCGAGCAATGTGGTGAGTGATGCAAACAGCGTTGCATATGTTGACAATGTTTGTTTTGCCGATACGGCAACAGCATCAATAGTCGCCTGTGATGACGCTGCAGTTACACCATTCATCTGTGTTTGAAATGTTTCTTTTGCATTTTTTGCAATAAGATAGTTTTGGGTAGCATTCGCAAGTGACCCAGAATTCAAGATACCCAGAATTTCTTCGAACGTATCATTGGCAAAGCGATTGTCGACGCCGAGAATATTATCGGCAACCACGAGCATATCGACAAATGTGTTTTGTACTGAATCCAGTGTCTGTACCGTATCAGCATACGCATCATCCACAATAGCGTTGGATCCCGTATGTACGACCTGCTGCAAATTATTATCAGCCGAACGAAGTGCTGACTCTGCAGAAGTAATGCTACTCGCCGCGTTTATTTTCAACTTATCATGATTTGCATACGCTGCATCTATTTGTGCAAGAAGGGAATTTTTTGCGGCAAGCGTATTTTCATAATCAGCCTGCGTCTGTGTGTATTGTGCAGCTTTATCATTTGCTTTAAATTGAACAAGAAGCTGTCCTGCTTTGACCGTGTCTCCGATGCCAACATATACCTTAGACACTGTCCCAAACATTTCACTACTGAGTGTCACTTGTTGGAGTGATTCTACTTCTCCAGAAGCAACAGCAACAACTTGATTTTGCTGAATGGATGAGACCGAAAGGAGTGAGACTTGTTTTGTCGTCGCGATAGTATCCGGTGTAGGATCACTTCCTCGAAAGAGAAACATACTCGTTATCCCCACAACACCAAGAAGCACAATTCCGCTGAGAAGTTTGTGCGTTTGTATCATCACATAAAGTTTATGTTCTTTTTTGAACAGCATAAGAGATATTTGTTATTTTTTTTGAAAGAGTGTTACTAAATACGTACTATAGGTGCGAACATCAGGGACATCGGAATCAATGTGCGCCCACTTTATATAGCCATGCACAGCATTCAAAAATACATGTGTGGCAAGCGTCGTTTCCTCAATGTGATAGTGAGCTAATACCTGTGCTACTTTTTGAAAAAAATCTTGAAACAACGTCTGCATATGTGATTGCTCACCGAGCAGTGGACAGCTATCCATTCGCAACATCACATTTCCTTCTTGCATCCCCACTGAGATCACATGTTCAATGACATCTGCAAGCGGGACATCATCCGGCGAGGCACTCAATGCAGCATCGAATACTTCACCGATAGCAAGAAATACATCTTCTATGACTATAATATATATTGCTGCTTTGTTTTCAAAAAAATGATAGAGAGCAGCTTTTGAAATACCAACCTCCTTTGCAATCATCGACATAGACACAGCGGAAAACCCCTGTGAGGTAAACAATTTCTTTGCTTCTGCAATAATATGTTCTTTGGTGGTAGGTACTGGCTCCATAATACTGAGATAATACTTACCGAACGGTAAGCCATAGCACTCTACACGACTTTTGCGTTATTGTCAAGATGTTGATGTGAACAAAAAAAGCGCTACACAGCGCTTTTTTTGTATTTCTCACTTCTTCAGGCAGAACAGATCATGTCTATCTCTCTTTTGAGAGCACCTGCTTTTGCGCCAGACAACCCAAGTTCTTGGAACAAATATTCCTTTTCTATGAGTTCTCTACACAAAATCGTTCCTTGCTTGAGGAGCAGATTTTTTTGTGTTTGTGACAGTGTCGTGAGACACGTGATAGGGTGAAGTCCAGAATCCTCAATCATTTTTTCTATGCCCCCACTCTCTGGGTACCGCCATCCAAAGAGTTTCATCCCCATACACTCTCCATACTGAATAGCACTAGACGTAAAATGCGTATTGGTCACAACCCACGGTTCATGTATGTTATGGGTGTCCCCTTTTGCAAGGAGTTTTTTTTCAATATCTAAAAATCTCGAATGGATGTACAACGGTACTTTTACATCAGTATGGACGCCTGTCTGATTGTGGAATTTTGCTTCGACGAGTGCATGTGTATCGCCTTTGATCGCGACAACATCCACTTCGTGTGGGACACAATGTCCCTGTACATTCACACCAACCTTGACCTTATATCCCTGACGCTTCAATATTTCACCAATAAATTGTTCAAATGGAAATCCCGTCGGACCAAGTCCCATAATTGCTTTTTTGAGACTATACCGAGCTGCGACAGGATGATACTTTGCTGACTTCAGCATGTTGTATGCGTTTGCATAAATATTGTACGTTGTTGTCGTCCCACTGATAATCTCAGAAGAAACCTTATCTGTTACGCTGTTTGCCAATTCTTGTGAGGCACCAGACCGAAGCAATGACGTCATGAGACGCTTTCGATCATACCGCACACGATCGCCATTTGCTTTTATAATGATAGGAGGTTTTTTGGGCATATATAAATAAACAATAAGCAAAAAACAATACACATCTTTCTAAACTATCATTAGTATACCAATGATTTTGCAATATAGAAAATAGGTCTACTACCCCACCAATAACATCAATGCCATGACAACAACACCCGCGAGAAGTGAGACGAGGTGCTTTATAGATTCACCAACACGAGATTCTTTGTGCAGTTCTGGGATAAGATCGGCTGTCGCGATATAAATAAATGATCCTGCGGCAAAAGGAATCAGCAATAATTCAATCCCTTCTATCTGGCCAGCAAGAAAGAGCGCAAAAACGGCACCGAGGAGAGCACCCAACGCTGAGAGAAAATTGAGAAACAATGCACGACCGCGAGAAAATCCTCCGTGTAATAGAACACCAAAATCACTGAGTTCCTGTGGAATTTCATGCAACACGACAGCCATGGTAGTCGCAATTCCCACGGGAATACTCACAAGAAAACTTGCAGCGATGATCATGCCATCAATAATATTATGTAAAAAATCACCGATAAGATTCAGAATAGCAAAAGGATGAATATGATCTTTATCAAATTCATGAACATGATGACAGTGATGCCACTGAATAAATTTTTCTATAATAAACCATACCAAAATACCTGCGATCACTCCAAAGGAGATCTGCAAGGAAAAACTTCCTTCTTTTTCAGTTACCTCAGGCAAGAGATGAAGAAAAGCATCCCCAAGAAGCGTTCCAGCAGAAAAACTGACAAACAGCAGAAGCCATTTTTTTATACGCTCCATGCCAAATGAGAGCGCAACAGCTCCAATAAGCGAAACCAAACTTACGATGGTAATGCTCCCAAGAGTATAAACCCATATAGTTCCTGTAGCGTTCATAAAAAATTAGATTGATGAATGACATTGGTCACAAAGACCAGTAAATACAACACTATGATGAATCTCTCCAAATCCCTTGACTCGCGTTCGTTTTACTTCACAATCGATGCAGCTCGTCTTTTCACATCCCGTACATACGACATGATGATGATGTTTTTCTCCATGAACTTCATAATGCTTTTCTCCATGCTGCGTGAGCACTGGATGAATAACATCAAGGAGTTCAAACAAATCAAGAATACGATAGACTGTCACTCTGTCCATACCAAAGGCTTCCTCGATAATTTCGTTTGGCGAAAAAACACCGGTATGAGCAGCAACAATATTCGCGATGTGTTCACGAGAAGGTGTTACTTTTTGTTTTTTGTCAGAAAGGATATTGAGAATCCATTGTGGGTCATGTTTTGTATTCATATCAATTGCAATTCAATTGCATCTATACTACGCAACTCAGTTGCACATGTCAATGGGTACCATGGGGACAAGTTGAGATATACCTGCAAAAAAGATATACTGCGTTCATATATAACTATTCAAAATAGTATGAAATCATTTGTTATTGGCATTATCGCAATTCTCGCAGTTGGAGGAATATTTTTCTTTTACTTTTCTCGTCTACCAGTAGGAGAACAGGAAACTCAACAAAAAACAGATGACCACCCATCTGCTGTAGGGCAACTTCCAGCAGAAGATGAAATCCCTGCAACCGAAGAAACCACCGCACCACCTGAAATCGTAGTAGAAGATCAGGCATATACAAATGGTGGCATTACGATCCAGTCAGTAAACACTCAAGAAGACATCTGGCTCGTCGCCTACGACGATGACATGGGCAAGCCGGGTCGCATCATTGGGCAAGTAACACTTTCTCCTGGATCTTGGAGTGATGTTGCATTTCCACTCTATGAATCATTTGTCACAGATCCTATCTACATAGCCGTCCACAAAGATGCCGGCGCATCAGGCACATTTGAATTTCCTGGCGCTGATGTTGCGTTATCGATTGATGGTGTTGTAGTGGTGAAGACGGTGCATGTGACGAAGTAGGAAAACAAATTATAAGGGACTCTTAATATTCTTTAGTATTGGGTTCGTTACCTGTGTATAGATTTGTGTTGTCCGTATATTTGCATGGCCAAGGAGTGCTTGGACATATCGAACATCGGTTCCGTTTTCTAGTAAATGAGTGGCAAAAGAATGTCGAAGAGAGTGAAATGTAGCTGGTTTATTGATATCCGCTTTCTTCAGACTTTCTCGAAACACCTTTTGCAGTGACGTCGTCGTAAGCTTTCCACCTCTATTACTCGCAAAAACATAATCCTTTGGCTGTCTTCCTGCAATAAAATTATAGAGATCATCTGTCAATTTTTCTGGCAATACACTGATTCTATCCTTTTTACCTTTTGCTTCTTTGATATGAACAGTCAGCTCATCTATGGCAAGGTCCTGTACTTTGACATTCACAACTTCGCTTACTCTCATACCACAGGCATATCCAAGTGAGATCATGAGCCGATGCTTTGGATTGTCTATCACGTCAATGATACTTTCTATTTCTTTCCTTGAGAGTACAATCGGAAGCTTTTTTGCTCGTTTAGCAAATTTGAGATCAATATTGATTGGATCTTTGAGCACATCGCCGTACAAGAATTTAATACTGCTCAGTGCCAAATTAGCTGTTTGGGCGGATCTTTTCTCATGTAAATTTAATAAAAACTGTTCTATTGCTTCTTCCTTATTTTTAATTCCTGCTTTTTTAGCAAAGATTATGTATTCTCTGATATACAGAATATACGCTTTTCTCGTCTTTGGGCTATAGTTCCGTAGACGAAGAACATTTTCTACTTTTTTGATGATTCCCTCCATACAAAAATGGGTTAATTCCTTAGTAAAAAAAGTATAGCAAAAGTTTGTATTTTGTACCAAAATTGGTATACTTCCCATACGAAAGTTTGGATAAAAACCAGTTATATGAAATAAATTTTTTTGTTATTAGATTTTTTCTCAAGCTACTTTTTTCTTTAAATAAGGAAGTAAAATAAGTTTTTTTCTTTTAATTATAAAGGGGAATAAGGTGTTTTCTCCGCTATCGCTACGAAAACGATTTTAATTTTAGGGGAAACAAGATACAAATGAAGCTCCCCGCCCCAGAGGGGCGGGGTAT
>PFLZ01000134.1 GCA_002784795.1 Candidatus Magasanikbacteria bacterium CG_4_10_14_0_8_um_filter_42_12 | reverse complement strand
TATCTCGGGCATGCGCTGATTAATTTGCGTGTCTTTGTTGGAAACTCTGTATGAGTTCACTCTGTAGAGTATAATACCACATTTTTATTGTTCTGTAACGCGGAAGACTTCTTCGATAGAGGTCAACCCATCGAGCGCCTTGAGCACACCATCTTGCGCCATAGTAATCATCCCCTGTTCCTGCGCAAGCTTCTCTATATCATATTCAGAAATTTTGTTTGACATAATTGATTCCTCGATAGTATCGCTCATCACAAAAATTTCGTATATGCCAATTCTTCCCTTATACCCCAACTCCCCACCCGATGTGAACTCTGGCGCTGTATAAAAAGTCTGTTTTTTCCCCTGCACTTTTTCAAGAATTTTGGGAGGAAGGGACGCAATGATAGCATCTACCTTTGTTTGTTGCTCTGGCGTCAAAGTCGCCTCGACTTTTGCAGTATCCGAAAGCTTTCGTACAAGTCGCTGCCCTATCACAGCATTCAGCGCAGGTGCGAGCAAAAATGGTTTGACCCCCATAGCGAGAAAACGAGGAATTGCACCAGCCGCACTATTGGTATGGAGTGTAGATAGAATAAGATGTCCTGTCAGCGCTGCCTGAATAGCCGTATCAGCTGTCTCGAGATCACGAATTTCTCCGACCATAGCAATGTCAGGATCCTGCCGCAAAATAGATTTCAATCCTTTTGCAAACGTGTAGTCTTTTGCATGATCAATCTGACTTTGATTTATCCCCGGCATTTTGTATTCAACAGGATCTTCGAGCGTAATAATTTTGACATCAGATTTATTGAGCATCTGCATGATCGCATAGAGCGTCGTTGTTTTTCCGCTCCCGGTTGGTCCGGTAGTAATGATCATCCCATTCGGACGCGCAATTTCAGCGAGTAATACCTTGTAGGCTTCACCATGAAGTCCCAAGCTGTCGAGGGTAAGCCCTTCACGATTTTGGACCAAAAGACGCATAACAATGCCTTCACCATAGACCGTTGGCATGACAGAAACACGCACATCGACTTCACCAGTAGGGACATTGATCGTAAATCGTCCATCTTGTGGCTTGTCGGTAATGTTCAATTTGAGAGAAGAAAGTAATTTTATACGAGAGACCAATTTTTGGTACGCCTCTTTTGGAAGTGTTGCGGCATCATGCAGCATCCCATCAAGACGGAGACGAATGACAGTTTTGTCCTCTTCTGGTTCTACATGCACGTCAGACGCATTGAGCTTCAGACCTGCTCCTAGAAGAAAGGTGACAAGATCAGTCGTACTCACACGCTCAATACTCTCTTGCAATGACCGAAAATCCTGCACACTTGCTTGCACTTTTTCAAGATCCGACGTTTCGATTTCAACATCTTTTGATATTGGCGATATGTGTGGAAGTGTATTATACAAATCAAATACACGTTGCAGACTATGCTCTGAAATCATGTACAGCGTTCCTTTTGTATAGGTACGATGTTCTATATCTTTCAAAAAAGCCTTGTTTTCTTCCGATTGCGGATCAAGTGCACCGAGACGAATTTCATCTTGATTCACAAAAAAACAAACCATGTTCAGACGTACGGCATCTTCTTGTGAAATTTGTTTGAGCGCTTCATGACTGATTGGAAATGAAGACAAATCAATATGAGGAAACCCAAGCATGCTCGCCTTTCTCTGAATTTCTACTTCTTTTTCTTTTATGCCAACCTTTTGCATTTTTTTTGCAAACTTTTCTTCTGTTTCATCAGAAGCAACACGAATCGAAGATTGCGATAGGGGTTGAACAGAAGATACGTCTTCCGTATCACCTTCGGGTTGTTTTTTTGAAGGAAGTAAATCGTCTATTGAAGGAAGGTCGCCCATACAAGTTGAAGCTAACAAAATAACGAATATCTACCGACCAAGCCAATGTAGCACGTGACTCTTGAGCCCAGTCTTATGCATCTGCATAAAGAGATATGTCCATGCAGCAATAGTAAATGTTGAAAACACCGAAGCAATGAGAAAGAGGCAGATAAGAAAAAGTGTGGTAGAAACAGCAACCCCGAGCGAAAAAATCAATGTAGATGAAAATAACAAAGCAAACATATACGCCACAAACGCCGGCAATAGAGAGACAAAAAATATCGTCACAAAAAGGAACGATACCAGAAGGTCGAAGACAAAAATAACCATGCCTACTTCGAGTGACACGAGCCAATGTTCTCTAAAAAGTGTCCAGCCTGTTCTCACGGCTGGAAGAAACGCATACTCTTCTATGACCACATACCCAATAGCATAGACCGATACAACAGACACGATCAGAGAACTCATAGCAGCAAGTAAAAACACAACCAAAAACAACAACGGAGATCCACCGAGCGAAAAAAGAATCGGCCAAGACATAAGGGCAACAAGAAGTCCTACTACGCCCAACAGGACCTTTTTGAGTACATTGATAGCAAATACTTTCCACAATGAAGCGACTCCTACATCCCATGAAACACCCGCATCTGGCAACCGCTTGTGGTGTACGCTATGTGCGGTGCTGTGTACCAAAGCCCCTTGGGAAACCACAGCAAAAAAAGTCATAACAATACCAAACCCAACGAATACAATACAGAGAAACGCAACCCACCCAATCAATCCATGTGGAATAGGATTTCCAGAAAATCCTGCTTGAAAAAGATCATATAGTGTCACAAAACCAGATCCTGGACGATATCCACGTGCCGTAAACCAGAGTTGTACGAGAGCATCAACAATACCCATCTGCCCAAGGGCAGCAGCAAACATACCAAAGGGCCAAAGGCTATGTTCTTTCCAGGCAAGATGCCAGCTGTGTGCGAGTGCTTCTCTGTAGAGTGGTGGTTTCATAGGAGTTTACGGGACAAGTATGAGTAGTATATCACATAGACGGAAATTCGCTACCATGTTCTGTGGGAGTGCGGAGAAAGATTGCGCTTCGCTAAGAATATATCCTGACGTTGTCAGGATAAGACTGAAGATTATGTTACATACGAAGAAGGACATGCATATCATGCATGTCCTTCTTTTTAGAGCGTAATCTTCAATCTTTTTTTGCGCTAGCAAAAATGAATCTTAGTGAAGCGAAGCTGAACGCAATCTTTCTACGCAACACCTCTCACACGTATCTATGCATCCATAATCGCCTTAAACTCTTCTTCCTCAACCGTTTCCTTTTCGAGCAATAATTTCACAAGCGCCTCCATTTGATCTCGCTTGTCTACAAGCGTCTTTTCTGCACGCTCACGAGCTTCGGTGAGCAACGAACTAATTTCATCATCAATAAGTTCAGCAGTTTTTTCACTATAATTTTTTTGTTCATGAATTTCCTGTGCAAGGAAAATCATTTCTTCATTTTGACCAAAATCTCGTGGACCAAGTTTGTCACTCATACCATAGCGAAGCACCATTGCTTTTGCAGACTGGGTCGCACTTTTCAGATCACTACTTGGGCCGGTACTGAGAGACTCATGTCCATAGATCATACGCTCTGCCACAAAACCTCCCATGGCCATAGCCATATCATCTTTGAACATGGCAATTGTTTTGTAGCTGATATCTTCTGTTGGCATAGAGAGGGTATATCCACCTGCCATACCACGACCAATAATAGAAACCTTTCGAATAGGATCTGCAAATTCCAAAAAGTGACCCACAATAGCATGCCCTGCTTCATGATACGCAGTCATTTCTCGTTCTTTCTTGCTCATAACCTTCGATCGTTTCTGTGGACCAAGCAATACTTTTTCTATACTTTCAAGAACATCATCTTGTGTAATAGTCTTTTTCTTATTTCGCACTGCATAAATTGCTGCTTCGTTGAGGAGATTTGCGAGATCTGCCCCAGTAAATCCAGGCGTTCGCTCAGCCAAATTTTTGAGATCCACTTCTTTTTCAAATGGCTTGTTGGCAGCATGTACTTTGAGAATAGCTTCACGATCTTTGATATCTGGCTTGCTAATGGTCACCCGTCGATCAAATCGGCCTGGGCGCAAAAGCGCTGAATCAAGGACATCAGGTCTGTTGGTAGCTGCCATAACAATAACACCAATATTTGGGTCGAATCCATCCATCTCGACAAGAATTTGATTGAGCGTTTGTTCTCGTTCATCATGTGATCCCCCAAGCCCAGATCCTCGTTTTCGTCCCACAGCATCGATTTCATCTACAAAAATAATTGCAGGTGCTTCTTTTTTTGCTTTGTTGAACAGATCTCTCACACGAGAGGCACCAACACCAACAAACATTTCTACAAACTCAGAACCAGAGATGTGAAAAAATGGCACACCAGCTTCTCCTGCGACAGCTTTTGCAAGGAGTGTTTTCCCTGTTCCAGGAGCTCCCATCAGGAGCACACCTTTTGGAATTTTTGCTCCCATGTCTGCAAATTTCTTTGGGTCTTTCAGAAAATCTACAATTTCTTCAAGTTCTTCTTTTGCTTCTGCCGCTCCTGCGACATCTTTGAATGTTTTTTTATCTTTGTCATCCGGTTTTGCCTGTCGAGCACTACTTTGCCCAAAGCCCATGGCCTTGTTGTTCATACCACTGGCCTGACGTGTCATAAAAAAGAGTAGACCAACGATAAGGAGCAATGGCAACAGATACGGTGCAAGCATCGCCATCCAAAAAAGAATACCCGATTGTTCTTTTATCTGAACATCACCAATCATGGCCAGCTCCTCTGCTGTGACACCATACGTTTGCATGAGTTCAGAAAAAGGCTGTCCTGATTCTTTTCGTACTTCAAGCTGTGTTTCTTCTGGATTGTCGAGAGTCGCGAGAATAGTACTTCCCTGTACTTCTATCTTGGATACCTGATCAGTCTTGATCTCAGTGACGAGACGATTGATTCCTACTGTCTCAGGCTTGATATTGCCATATTCGGCATACCCCCAAAGGCCTGCGGCAATAAACAACACAATAAAAACCAGGGCAAAATTCTTCAAAAGCTGTTTCATATAAAATGAATGGTCAAAAAAACAGTCATGTTAGTATAGGTACAGATACGCTATTTGTCAATGGAGGACGTCTCTTTTGCTTTGCGCCACATCGAAGGAGAGAGATAATTGTAGGGAATGGCCTTGTTCAGACACAAATACGTTGTATTTACGATATGCCTGGTAATATCCTTGAATGTCCGAAATCTACGAGAAGAAGTATCACACACAAGGGACAAATCGAGACGTACCTTTCCATATGTATGCAACTTTTTTGCAATGTCGGCGTCTTCCCCAAAATTTACGTTCGTATCAAACCCTGTGGTTTTGTCATAGATAGACTTGAGAAACATCATGTTGTTGCCTATCGGGCCAAGCGCTCCCCGTGTCAAAAAACGAACCAAGGGAGCAAATACCATATGAAACGACCAACAGACCGCATTGTACATTTTTCCTGCATCATACCAACGCATTCGACCACCGAGACATACGAGGGACGGATCTGCAGCAAATCGTGTGAGTGCTTCTTGTATATACGTTTTTGGAAGTCTGGTATCTGCATCTATATGCAAGACATACGTCCCATGGGCTGCACGCGTACCATGTGCGCGAGCACGCCCCACTCCAGGCACAGGTTCATAGAGTACCTGTACACCATGTCCTTCTGCAATGAGTACGGTTTTGTCTGTGGATCCATTGTCTACAACAATTATTTCAAGCTGTGCATCCGTTTCCTGTGCGTCTATTGCAGAGAGACATGCCGGCAAAAAATCTTCCTCGTTGCGCGCAGGGATGACAATAGAAACAGCAATATGGGAATGAAATGTACTCATAAAAAAATACTTAGATACAAAAGACAGGATATCGCACCATCCTGTCTTCGTCAATTAGGGTATGGGTATTAACAGCCATTTTGAGGATTTTCGATAAGATTACCACTCGCGTCGAGAGGGTCACCATTGTAATCAATCGAATAAGGCACACAATTTTTATACGCTTCATCCCCAGTTGCGAGAAAGAGCCACCGGACAAACCATGTCGCCGCGTACGAAAACAAAATAATAATAAGACCAATAATCGCGTTCCGCAATATACTTTTTCCTTTTTCAACACGTTCCTCTATCCCGGCTGAGGTCAAAATCAGATACCCCGCATAAATCATATAGACAAGAAACAAGGTCCCGAGTACCACAAGAAATTTTTGGATCGTTGATGCGACTGCGGTACGAACGTCCTTGACACCACCAAGGTCTGCTCCTTTTGATCCTGTGAACGCTTGTGTTTGTTTATTGACATCAGCAACGTGAAAGTCCACTTGTCCGTCCATCTGGAATGCATCTGACGCAGGAACCGCATACACAAAAAAAGGAATACTCCCCATCATTGCCAGAAGGCATGCAAACGCAATAAATCGATGTTTCATATACCTAAAACAATTTTATATCAATACTTTTATTGTATATCGTATTTGGAGAATCATTGTTTTCTTCATACACAGGTTCGACCCGGGATGCATTGTACACACGAGGAAGGACAAATTTTGTAATACTGTAGGAGAGCAACACAATAGTCAATCCGAGGAGTGCCGCTACCATTGTTTTGGTAGATTTTTTCAAACGATCTTCTTCTCCATGTGCAGTCAACCGAACATATCCAGCATATATCAAAAGCACAAAAAACAGCATCCCAATAATACTAAGCATGACCGAAATAAATGATGCAAAAAACACCATAGGCGTTGACGTCGACGATGTTGCATACCCTGCATTTCCTCCAGCACTATCGACTTGACTGATAATATCCTTACTCAGCGTCTGCGCGTAGACAGGAGATGCAGACAAAGAAAAAGAACATTCTAGTGCAACAATGCTCATGAGAACCCCAAACCGAACAAACGCATATCTCATATATAGATATTATTTCGCTGTACGCGTGAGAATAATAGGGACAATAAATGCGGTGATGCTATATGCTCCGACAGTAATCGCAAGGCCAATAATAGATTGAATGATAATTTTTTTGGCTTTGTCTACTTGGTCACTTTCTCCACGGGCGGTCATCCAGAGAAACCCAGCATAGACCATGAGCGAAAGAAAAATAATACCCACAAAGGATAATGCTGTTTTGACAACCGTACCGAGTGTTGCTGCAAACGTCGTTTCATCTGTATTCGACGCATAGCCTGCTTTGTTTGCGGCACTGGTGATATAATTGTTTCCGAGGTCAATCGCGTAGGCATTTGACACCACACCGAGAAAGAACGCGAGTGAGACAGTAAAGACAATAAAACGTTTCATAAGTGAGGAACTAGTAATTTGTAAATGGTAATTAGTAAATAATAATTACATACTTTTTTTCTGTACTCTCCTCACTATGTACTATGTACAATGTATGATTTACTAATTACAAATTACTATCTCGTAAATCCTGTAGTAACAAAGACCGTAATAGCATACGCACTCAACACAATCACGAGCCCGATGAGAGATCCTGCAATGATTTTTTTCGCTTTGTCGACGGGCTCACTTTCTCCTCGTGCGGTCATCCAGAGATACCCGGCATACACCATGAGAGCAAGGAAAATAAGTCCTACAAGAGTGAGGGCGGCATTGATAACAATACCAACGACACTCCCAATATCAGATTCTGATGTCCCCGCTTTTGTAGAGACGATACCTAAATTTTTCCCCGCATCTTTTAGACTCCCCTGCGCATATGCTGGGAGTGCACTGAATATTGATAGGAGTGGAGCGGTAACAATTGTGTGTATATACTTCATACCATTTGAAACATGACGTGAAGAGCGTTTACCCTTCATCCACAAATATTGCTTCTGAGAAAACGAGCTAACGCTCGTCACTCCTTTTGTGTCACCCAAGTATACCCTAAAAACCTGTGAGATCAAAATACATCACTGCACATCTGTACATCAGGATTATCAGTAATCCGTACGCTATTAAAAGGAAAGATCATAACAATCTTCTGTCTCACAAAAGCTCGTATACAGTGCTTCACATTGCTGTTCTGAATCTACAGGAGTGAACTTCCACATCCCTGCACCAGCGATTTCATCCGTAGCACTGACACGCTCTCCTTCTTCACGACAATTTCCTTCTGATGTGACCCGCCATGCCCACGTCGTAGCACGGAGCTCTGCACCAGAGCTAGGATGACGTACTTTATCAAAACAACAGCCAAGTGTGGTAAAGTCGTTGTTTTCAAAATTGATATCTCCACCTGCATTTGCTTTTCCTTCTATAATACGTGTGGTGATGAAGTTGGTCAGTGCGTATGATGAAACCAGAATAGCAAGACCAATAATAGCGCCGATGAGTGTACGCTTTGCTTTGGTAATTTTTTCTTCTTCGCCACGCGCGGTCATCCACCGAAATCCTGCATACACCATGAGGACGAAAAACAGTATTCCACTAAACATGAGAATCGTCTGAATGATGGTCCCGACATACAATGGCACTGTCGTTTGTTCTACCCCCACTCTGCCAGCTACAGCGTTGAGCGCTGTAGGGGCATCATCGATTGTTTTTTTTGCGTGGGCTATTGTAGGAAATAATAAAAAAGAACTAAACAATAAAACAAAATAATGTACCCTTTGTTTAAACATAATTTATTACGTAGCATTAGGATCAAAATCCTGAGGTATAGTACTTAAAGGAAGACATTTTCCACCTACACAAATACTTTCATTTGTACCACATTGCGAATTATTTGCACACTGGACTGTTTCACTTTCTGGAATTTGAACACAATACCCAACTCGGCAAGAATACAACGATTCAAATCCATTATCATGAGTTTTAGCATATGCATAGCAATCATAATCATTACCACATTGCAATCCAGCAAGTTGAGCCATACAATCGTTTTGAGTTTTAAAGGTAATGTTTGAAGCACATTGTCCTCCGCCTACATTAAGAATACATTCTGTACCGCCGCTTCCTTGAAGGAGACAATATGATCCATCAGCTCTACAGGTTCCATTCGCATCATTTTGCGTCACATCACATTCATATCCATTTGGACAACTAACAAAATTTGACACTGATTCAGAACAATACGTCAGAGCATCACAAGATCCTGCAACACAAATCTTACCTGGGTTGTTACATGCACTATTGGTAGTACAAGCCAAACCTGCCGTAGACAATTCTTTACAAAATCCACCTATACAATCATGGATAGCGTCATCAAATTCAGCATAACAATCCCATTTGGAATTACAGGAAATAGTACCTTGCTGTTGATATCTTGGATCAGCCTGGCATAATGCTTGACTGGTAAATGGCTGCAGAGTGCATTGTCCATTTCCAGGATTACATTCACCAGCAGAGGTCAAACACCATGAACCGGCATCGACGCACGTCTTCGATTCACTATTGCACGTAAATCCTAACTGACAATCTGTATCAGCGGTACAACCTCCAACCCCACACACACCACCAGTACACACCCCAGACGTACACTGTGTTCCAGCTGTACAAACAGCACCATCAGCTTTTTTTGGTTGTTCAGTAGGTGTTCCACCGCCACCCCCACCTGTACTTGCTGCTCCCACACTATTGAAGACAAACGTGGTAATCGCGTATGACGCGAGGACAATGATGATACCGATGATCGCCGCAATAATCGTATCAAGTGCTTTTTTGCTCTGGTCTTCGTTGCCTCTCGAAAGCATCCATCTGAGACCACCGTAGATCATGAGAATAAAAAAGATGACCGATACAAGTGACAACAACGTACCAATGACATTTCCGATGAGCGCCGGGACATTATCCCCATATTTTGTGAGGTTTGCAGCATTTGCCGTCGCCTTGAGTCCATACGAATCATCACTCTGTGCAAACACAAACAGTGGCACGAACACCAGGCTCACTACCAGACCGAGGAAAAATGATTTTTTTGACAGACGATTCATACGGAAGTGATTAGTAAATGGTAAATGGTAATTTGTAATTGGTAAAAAGTAAATGGTAAAAAGTAAATGGCAATTCGTAAGGCATGATTGTCAGGTGTGTGCCACTTACGATTTACTTTTTACTATTTACAAATTACTGATTGCGGATAGAGCGGATGAGACCATTTGTTAAGAGCAGTATTTTCGTTGCTTGTGTATTCAAATCTTGGAGGATTTCCTCATCTAGATAGCCAAGATCTTTTGATAAAATAAGAAAGTTTTGTACCTCGGATACAGATCCTCTTGATTGATAATAAAATCGTATTTTATCTTTGAAATAATACCGCGAAAATCCTTCTGCAATATTTGCTGTAATAGAACTCGATGCTCGTCTGAGCTGACTTATGATACCAAATCGTTCGTCTGCTGGGAAATCCTTCGTCACACGATACACGGAGAGAACGAGTCGGTGTCCTTCCTTCCACACGTCCAAATCCTGAAATGACGTTATCCCTCCCATATCGTTTCCTTTTTACTTTTTACTAATTACGATTTACAAATTACCATTTACTTTTTACTAATTACGAATTACTGCGCCGCATTATACGCCCCGCTCGTCGACACCTCGTACAAATTGGTAATCACAAACTGCGTAATCGCGTAGGAAAACAAGATAATCGCAAGACCAATAATTGCGCCCCAGAGAATTTTCTTTGCAGTACCCACTCTATCTTCGTTGCCGGCAGAAGTCATCCACATGAAGCCAGCGTAGAGGGTAAGGATGAGAAAAATAAGACCAAGAAAACTCAAGATAAACTTGATCACACGCGCGATACTCACACGGAGATCCTGACCAGAGAGTCCACTCGATGCACCATAGTTGACCCCAAGAGGATCCGCAGCCAGTACAGGAAATGCGTGCATGAGTCCAAAAAATCCAACAACGAGGAGAGTGAGGAAGGCAAGAGTTCGTTTCATAATATGATGATTATACACTTTCTGTTGAATATTATTCACGGGAAAATGTACAACCTTGCTGTATACGAGACCCTGCACACGCAAGGTCTCGTATAGGCAATATATACTAAAGATTTTGGAATTCTGCAGCTCCAGAAGCTTTTCCAAGTTGCTGGACCACAAAAATCGTAATACCCCAAGCGAACAGAATGATCGCAAGACCAATAATACCTGCAAAGATCGTTTTTCGTGCTTCGCCAACTTTGTCTTCATTTCCACCAGCAGTCATCCAACGGAAACCACCGATCAGGATGATGACAACAGCAATCAA
>PFLZ01000068.1 GCA_002784795.1 Candidatus Magasanikbacteria bacterium CG_4_10_14_0_8_um_filter_42_12 | reverse complement strand
AAACTTGTTTAAAGAGTTTATGAATATCTATTTTGGTTACGTTTCCCACTAATTACCAAATAATTTATACATGGGGATGGTAGGTACAACTATTGGAGCTACTACCGTAAATAATATTGCAAAATGGGATGGAACCAATTGGTCAGCACTTGGTAGCGGAACTGGTGCTGCTGTGTATGCTTTGGCATTTTCTCCTTCCTTTGATAAATTGTATGTTGGTGGAAGTTTTACAACAGCAGGTGGCGCTTCGTCTTCGTATTTTGCGTATGTAACTCTTGGTGCTGCTCCGGTAGCAAACACCCTCCCAACAGCCTCAGCAATCACCCCAACACAAAACGCAGCAGGGACGGTCCGTGCGACGAGTACGGTGGCAGATGCAGATAGCGAGGTGACAAGTCTGACCGTGGAACACTCGACTGATTCTGGCAGTACATGGGTGACATCGACTATTTCTCTCGTGTCTGTGAGTTCTGGAAGTGCTTCTACGACAGATAATGTTATTTCAAATATTGCAACAGATGGTGGATCTGTACAGGTTGTCTTTGACTGGGATATTGCTACTGACTTGCCAGATACAGATAGTAGTAGCGTTCAGCTTCGCATGACACCAGCCGATGCAACAGGGAGTGGGACAGCAGCTTCAAATACAGTGTCTGTAGATACGTCTGCACCAACAGCACCAGGTGCATTGTCACTCGATACTGCGAGTACGACGGCTGCGACGATGACACTTGGCAATGCAACCGTGGATAGCAATTTCTTGCATTACGTATTTTTCTATACACTTTACAATATTTCGTCGCCAAACATGGCAACACAAAGTGATACTGCGGTAACAGATAGTACCGTCTCTGCGTTTGGGGCAATAAATTATAATACATCGTCTACATTCTATTTTTCTGGACTGTCTATCGGGACGGCATATACCGGAGATATCTGGGCGTATGATAGCTTCAATCGATCGGCATCTTCGACATCACAAGTCGTGTTCTATACGTTGACAGAATCGGGAACGCTGACGGCGACGGCATCGACAACGAATAGCAACGTTATTACATTTTCTATTGATCGCGGATCAAATCCAAATGTGGATACTGTGCAATATGCGATTTGCGATTCCAATGATAATAGTACGTGCAACACATATCTCCAGGCAAATGGAACATTCAGTGGAACGCCTGTCTGGCAATCACTCGCAACCTGGGGTGATCCTATCATCAGCACTGGGTGGAGTGGGGGAGAAAATACGCAATATACATTTTTCCTTCAGTCGAGAAATGGTGACCAAACATCATCTGGTTTGTCCGATGCAGTATCTGCATATACACTCTCTGGTGCTGTGACGGACGTCACTGTGACAAACACGTCGACGGCATCACAAATGACAACACTGCTCTCCTTTACTGCAGACAATGCATCTGGCTTGAAGATAGAACGAGATACTGGCTGTGATGGCAACTATGACACGACGGTGTATGACAATAGTGCGTCACTTCCATCCATTCCATATAGTGATAGTAGTGGACTCACTGCAAATACATGCTATCGATACAAGATCACTTCATACAATGGAGCCGGTACTATAAATACAGCGAGTGCTGTCGTAGCGACTGACTACACGACGCCACCATCTGCCCCAACGGTATCTCTGAGTAGCGCTAGCGCTGTCTCACTGACGTGGAGCTGGGATGACGTAACCGGAGCAACAGGATATTCTGTGTATGAATCTGCTACCGGAACGTTGCTTGGCACGGCTATCGGCACGAGCTACACACAGTCGAGCCTCCTCGGTGGCACAGCGTATAGTGTCTATGTCAGATCAAGTAATAGTGCGGGACTTGGTGTTGCCTCTGCGACCACGTCTGCCTATACCTCCCCAAGCGCACCGACAAATCTGACGGCATCTGACATTACATCAAGTGGGTTTACTATTTCATGGACTGAGGTAGGTGCTGGAACAGTATCTGCGTCACTTGTTGATGTCTCAGGAAGTGAGTCTGGGAATCTTGATACGAATACGCACACGTTTTCTTCTCTTTCGGCAAATGAAACATATACTGTAGAACTCGTGAATACCTCAGCAGAGGGGGTGACATCGACTGTACAGACAAGTGTCACCACAGCGCTCGATGCACCAGAAGAAGTTGTTGTTGATACGATTGCGCCGACCAGTGTTGATCTGCAGGTCAATGGATTATTTCGAAATATTGGTACGCGTTCATCTGTGTTTCGCATCAGAAATCTCACAAATAATACAACAAAAAGTGTTACCACCACTGCGTGGACAAATACAGATCTTCTCCCGGATAGAGAATATGTGTTTACCGTCTCTGCACTTAATGCAGATGGTCTCGAAACAGAAGTTGTAACCACAACGATTCGAACCCATGCAAGCCCGCCGAGTAGAATGGAAGTGGCTACTGTCGCAACGAGTACCGTCACGATAGACCCTGTGTTCGTCAATGCTTCGTCGACAGAGTACTACATGTATGAAACTCTTAGCGACATGTATCTCACGGCATCGGGTACATTTTCCAATACAAAATCATGGCAAACACAAGCGGCCTGGGGAGATACTCTGAATATTTCAGGACTTTCTTCTGATTCAAAATATTGTTTTATCAGTGGAGCGCGGAATGCCGACGCTGTCGAAACATCAACGAGCACAGCTCGATGTCTCTGGACAAATCCTGATGAGAGAAAAAAACTTATCAATACTTCGGTTAGTAGTACAGTGGCGGTCACCGCGACACAAACCACGGTAGTTTTTGATGAAAATGACAATAATGATACTGGCTTGCTCTCTACCGTGAGTGTGCCGGTGACTGTGAGTACGACAGAGCCAGTCAAACTTCGCATGAGTCGACTCAAGCAGGATGGTGTAGTAAATACGAGTGCACAGTCTATTAGTGTGTCGCGTGCTGTTGAATCAAATAAAACAATTGACATGGTGATCCCTGGGACGACCGAAATTACGTGTGATGATGCTTCATGGGAAGACTTCACCGTGCCGACAGAAATTAGTAATTCGTCCGTTATATTGCCAACGCAAACAGATCTTTCTTATGCTGTTGCACGATATATTCAGATTGGTGTCGAAGGAACAAGCTGTGGATTTTCAAAACCAATTAAGCTCGTGTTGCCAGGTGATGCTGGTAAGGTCGGATTTTATGTTGATGGACTGGGTGATACACATACCATCACCAACGCCTGTGATGCACTTGAAAATCCAACGGTAGCAGAAGATGAAGAATGTGCTATAGACAGTGGGAGTGACCTCCTTATTTATACAAGACATGCGACAGATTTTGGAAGTTTTGAAACGACTGAAATTGTAGAAGATAGTGGTAGTAGCTCGAGTGGTGGAGCACCTATCCAAGATACCATTACCCTTTCGGATGTATTTGTTCCTGCGATTTCATATGTTCGTACTATTTCTGTAACGCCAAAAACAGATGCAACGATTGCACAAGTTGCCGTATCACTCAATTCAAATTTTGCTGATGTAGGCTGGATGCCGTATACCGGAAGTGTGTCGTATACGCTCCCAGATACGTATGGAAAGTACACACTGTATGTCAAAGTCCGAACAGCGCAAGGAGTACAGTCAAATGTAGTGAGTCGCAGCATGATCTACCAAGAAAAAAGTGATATTGTGCCCCCTACAGTCACAGAGCCACTACCTGATGCAGAGATTCATTCGCTTCCATTTGTGATTCGTGGTGTTGCGAGTCCACTTGCAAAAGTATCTATAGAAATTTCTGGAAGTACATATACAGTAGATGCAGGAGAAGATGGTGCATACGAAGTGACCGTGCTCGATGCACTCGAGTCTGGAGAATATAGTATCTTGTCTTTTCAAGTATTAGAAAGTGGAGAGGCGAGTGACACAGGTATCCAAACAATTACGTATGTTGATGATACTGTGGTAGTTGTTGTAGAAGATGATACTTCTGTCGAAGAAACCGATGGAATACCTGATACCACTACTGATACAAATACTTCTGATGATGGTATTACTACTGAAAAAAATCCACAGGGGATCAAGCCACTGATGCCAAAGCAACTAACCGCCCCATCACAAGAAGAAGTTGCCATAAAGGTAGAAAAAGTTACCGAACGTAGTGCTTTCCTCCTCGTCCTGTCAAACAAAACAACACAATTCAAAAGACAACAACTCAATTCTATTCATACTACAGAAGGGGGAGCAATTGATATGTTGATTCGTCCATCAGACGATGTTCATAGTATTACCGCGCGACTCTATCCCGTAGAAGATGTCACTGGAAAGACGGTCCGTCGTGATACGTTTTCTCGTGGCATTGCCTCATTTTTCTTTCCAGAAGTGTATGCGCAGGAAGTCGCTGATATGTCGTGGGTAAAGGGATATGTATTCAATTCAGATGAACATCTCACAAACGCATATCGTGGAGTCATTGATTTCAAGGATGTTCCTGCTGGCACATATAGACTTGTCGTGACATTGAATCAAAAAGATGGGAAACAAGTAGATATAGCAAAAAAGATTGTCACAGAAGAACGCGGTACTGTCTACAAGACAGGAACAACCATTCCCGTCGCACATGCGCGAGTCTCTGTATGGAAGAGAAATGCCGATGGTATCTTTGAAGAATGGAACGGGAGCATCTTTGGGCAAGAAAACCCCGTCTTTACAGATGAAGATGGTCGCTATGCGATTGATGTACCTGAAGGTACCTACACACTTCACGTGGAAGCGACTGGATATCAAACATATGAGAGTGATCCAATGATATCTGATACACCAACCACGCTTCGCCAGGATATCTCTCTGACGAGTGCAAAGCGATCTCTTTGGAGGATGTTCTGGGATTGGATCAAAGGATTGCTCGGAAGATAACAGCAACACAGTAAACAAAAAACACGAATGAAATCATTCGTGTTTTTGTATACCAGATATATTGTTACTCAAGAAATAGAATATAACTACCTTGATTTTTTCCTTTTCCTTTCATGTATTCTGCTGAAAATGTTACCGGGAGTACTTCGCCGGTATCCACGTTCCATGTGAGAGATTTTTTTTGTCCAGAGTTTGCAATACGTTTGAGTGCGCTTTGTGGACGAACTTTTGGAAGAGACAAATATGTCGTGAGCAAAGAAGGCGTTCCTTTGAACGGGAATTTTGCTATTGCATAGGGATTGCCGGTAAGGATATTGAGTTCTTCGTCTACAACGAGCAGTCCGAGAGGCATTTCTTGAATAATGCGTTCTTGGTATGTTTGCTGAAGATCATTTTTTTTGTCTGGTCTATACAGGATCGCTCTGGCACTCGACGAGGAGTAAAGTGTAAAAAGAAACAATGCTAAATAGATACATCCATAGAGCATAATATTGAGAGGTGGCTGGTAGAGGCTATCGATCGATGCACGGGGGAGTATAGGCAAGAAGGGAAGAATATTTTCTATCGTGGCTCCATACACAAAGACAAATCCGATAATTGCAAGGACGGCATGTGCAAGACCGTGACGATAACTATAGAGCTGTGCGGTGATGATAATAATGACTGGGTAGAGAAGGATAAAAGGACTTTGGAAAATTCCTGTTGCCCAGATCAATCCTGCTGTGAGGATATTGATGAAATAAAAAATAACGAGTGGTGTCTTTGGTTCTTCGGTAGACTGGGGGAGTGCAGAAAAATATCCAAGAGAAATAAAAAACGCCATCGCGAGCGCAATGAGTTGCGCTGGCAATGTAGTGAGACCTGTAATACGACCGATGATATAGAGGATCACAAATATGGTGACCATAAAAAAAATACCACCGAGCTGTACAGCCTTCAGTCTATGTTGGATATGTTCTTTTGCAAGTTGTCCAAGCATACGCGATACATGAAGTATATCAAAAAAAATTCATCTGTACAAAATAGAGATGTATTTTTTTGTGCCTGTAAATAATGTGCAATCTTTTATTGTTTTTTTCTTGCCCAAATAATTCCAAACAGTTTTGACAACACCATAGCACCGAGTGCAAGTGCGAGCCACGGATCTGTGGTATGAGAAAAACTTTGATAAAGAAGGCCAATAGTGAGGACACTGGCTCCAATCAAAAATGCTGTATGCCCTGCAAGTAACTTGTGAAGTTGTTCTCGTTCGTCTGTGGCACGTTCTCGCCAGACAAATGTCGCAAAGACAGAAAATACAACGAGCAAGAGTGCAGACAATGTCATCGAGATCATGTCGGGCATCCAAAAGTGGCCTGGGTTGATCACGCAGAGAAGTATGACGAGCAAGAGAATCGCCATGATGATTTCTTTTGCATCTTGGGAATATTTATTCATAGAAAAAAATATCTTCAACAGAAGTATGAAAAAATTCAGCAATGTGGAGAGCAAGTGCCACCGATGGCGTGTAATTTCCTTTTTCTATCGCAATGATCGTTTGTCTTGTGACACCCACAACATCACCGAGCTCTTGTTGAGTGATGTTTTTCCCCATTCGGAGTGTATAGACACTATTGTGAAGAGTCGGTTTCATGGTGTATAGTGTAGCTGTCTTG
Source organism: Candidatus Magasanikbacteria bacterium CG_4_10_14_0_8_um_filter_42_12 (assembly GCA_002784795.1). Taxonomy (GTDB): domain Bacteria; phylum Patescibacteriota; class Patescibacteriia; order Magasanikbacterales; family UBA922; genus UBA12086. The sequence continues at coordinate 4,639 of PFLZ01000068.1, read as the reverse complement.
AACGTGTATGTCAAGTATACTTTACATATAATTTCATATATTTTATGAACATTTCTGAGATGATTGGCTCTCTTCATCCAGCCATTGTGCATCTTCCTATCGGAATGCTGACGCTCTATGCAGTCCTCGAGATTCTGCCATTGAAGCGTCTCGAATCGCATGCATCCTATCGATATACAAAAGGAATCATTGTCTGTGCCGGTGTTGTTGGTGTGATGCTCGCGCTCCAGAGTGGAGAAGCGGCAGCAGAGATGAATCGTCATGATCGAGCGATTCTCGAATTGCATGAATTGATGGCAAGTACGACTATGTGGTTCTTTGGTATTCTCGCGGGTATCTATGCTATTGCATGGCTCCGTGATGTAGAACAGATGGTTCGTTTGGAAAAATTTCCACTTCTAAAAAAAGTATGGGACATCCTCTCAAGAGTTGCGAATGCTCTCGACAAACCGTTGCTTCGCCGTGTGCTTGCATTGTTTGGATTCGTTGCACTCTCACTCACGGGTATTCTCGGTGGTGCGCTCGTCTATGGGCCTGATGCAGACTTTCTTGTGAGTTTTGTAACGAAGCTTCTAGGACTCCAATAGTCAGGGATTTCACAGATTAAAAAAAGATTACGCAGGAATTTTTATGCCTCGACGTGCTCTCAAACAAATTACGTATTCAGATACCTTCCAAAAAAAGTATAGGTACACACTCGTGGAGCCGGAGGGAAAGAATTTTGATCCAAATTTCAAGCCACATCTGACGCCAAAGGAAATGCTCCAGCTTGGTGTGTTTGGTGGAGCGTATTTTATTGGGGTAAAAAATCTGATGCCAACAGATCTTCCCGCGAGTTGGTTTCGTGGGGTTGCGTTGTCACCCGATCATGAAAAACACAAAGAATATAACTTGTTTCATGTGTCAGCGAGTCAGTCACTTGCTATCTGGCAACAGAAAGGATGGATATACAACGATGATCCACACGGTTGGTTTCAATGGTATTGTCGGTATTATCTTGGGAGAAGAATCCCGGCAGAAGATGCACGACAGATAAAACGGTGGAACGCGATTCGTCGTCATATCGTACAAATTCAGAACAATTGTCGAAAAGGAGATGCTACCTGTCGGCCACGGCAACGGCAGGCTGTCTTGCATTGGGCGTATGATAGTCGTACACTATAAGTATATGAGACGTTATTGGTTCAAACGAAAATTATTTGGGTGGGGATGGCAGCCTGCCACATGGGAAGGGTGGCTTGTTCTTGTTGCGTACATTGTCATAGCGTTGGGCAATTTGTTTTTTCGGTATGCTGGGTCTGTTTCTGAAGATGCTCAATCAATCTACCGTTTCCTTTTTGATACCATTATTCTTACAATAATATTGATTCTTATTACTGTTCGAACAGGCGAAAAGCCGAGGTGGCAGTGGGGGAAGCGGATAGAAGATGAACAAGATACTGATCCAACGGCGCCGCGGTAATATTTGAGGGGGAGAAAAAATATTGTATACTATTTTTATCTTATTTTATCTCTAACGTCAGGAGGGTATGAAAAAAAATTCCAAAACATGTAGTACATCGACCTGCGGTCTCAAAGGCTGGGTCTTTTTATTTTTGGTCGTTGTGTTGATTGTTGGTGGGGTGATGTTTTGGAGGGAGCAGGTGGGGGCGCCGAGGGGTGCGAGTTCGGAGAAAAGTGCTGTTCTTCCCGAAGCTCCACCAAGTACAGTTGCGATAAAAAAGTTGAAAGATGGTGAGCGACTCGTTGTGAATGAAGAAGCTGGATATGAAGTGAAAGTTGGGAGTGATATGTATTTATACAGTGATAAAATGGAATCTTCTGATTTAGTTATTCAAGATTATAAGGAACCGGCTGATGGGTATGGTGGTTTGCCTGGGTGTAAAGTTTTTGTTGCTGTAGAAGAAGGAAATTTATCTAATATTGAAAAAGAAGTTGAACAAGAATGTATACAGGATACTGATTGTGAAAGACATTCTTTTTTTACAAAAAATTATGGTAATTTTGGTTGGAAGGAAATAAAATATTTCGGTCAATTTGTTGGTTCTGGTAATCCGGAGTACAAAATAGAAAATGATGATAAAATCGTCAGTTTATATTTTCAATGTGATGAAGAATCGTTTATTAGCGAAGTTTTAGAAAATTTTACTTTCTAATTAGGGAGTATGTCTTTTAAAAGGAGGGTGAAGTATTTCTCAATAATTTTTTTCTATTTAATTTTAGCAAAACCCCTTTCAGTTTTTGCGGTTGTTCTTGATGTACCTTTCAAGTCTCAAGTCCCTCCTGGCATTTGGGATGAAACTAGAAATTGTGGACAAACTTCATATTTGATGATTGATGGGTTCTATAATAATAAAACTCCTAATATTGAATCTATAAAGGAATTAGATGATTGGATAGAAAACATTTTTGGTGATAGTGTTAGAAATTATAGTGGTAATTATACAAATGTTGACATGCTAAAGAGAGTGGCATTAGAATACGGAAATTTTATTGAAGATCAAGTTGATATTTATCGTGAAGGTAGTGCAAGTTTTTTAAAAGAAAACTTAGAACTTGGAAACCCTATTATTGTCGCCGTTTATACGAATATGCTGTTAAAGGGTGAAAGAAAAGATAGGTTGCACTTTATGGTATTAACAGGAATGGATGATGAATATGTATATGTGAATGATCCTGGAAAAACATTAGGTAAAAACAATCAATACACAATAGAACAATTCAAACTTGCGTGGTCAAAAAATAATTATGCAAGTATTATTTTCAAAGTGAACAATCAGGAAAGAGATGAACCCTTGGTCGAAGAGATAAAAGGAGTGGATACAAACACAAACACTTCCATCTTCCACAACATAACTACTTTTTTCAAAAACTTATTTCATAACGATGATACAGGTGTCTCACAATCACAGGCCCAGGAGTCTGCAACGGTAGAATCAATTCTTGTAGAAGAACAACCTGAACAGCCGAAAGTAGAGGATCCCGTGTATGATGCTGTATTTTTGCCTGCCGTGATACCTGTCGATGTTTCCCTGCAGGATGATGTTGTCACCGCACCTGTTGTTGTGAAAAATACAGGTAATACTACGTGGAAACAAAATGAAATTTCACTCAATGTTGTCGGGGGTATTGAAAAAAATAGTGCGTGGTATACCGACACCTGGAAGACATCACTTCGCCCTGCAGTAATAAACAAATCTGTTGAACCTGGTGATACTGTGACTGTGAATGTTCTGGTTTCAAGACCGACAGACTTCTCATCTGTATTCAAATTACAACTTGTCAGACAGCAAGGGACAAGATTTTTACAGCTAGGCTCTGGTTTCGCAACAGTTTCGTTCACATCTACAGAGGAGGAAAAAGAAATTGTGGAGGACGTAAGGGAAGAACAAGCAATTGAAGAAGGTCCAACCATTATTGAAAAAATAAAAGATGTGAGCAAAGTGCTCGGTGATAAAATTATTGATACAACCAAAAAAGTCATTGATACGGTCGTACCATTCTTTTATTCAGGAGGTGGATCATCCTCGAACAATAGTGTAGAAGAATCCAGTTCACCAGAGTCTTCTGTAGACAATGAAGAAACGTTGCTCCCCGAAATAACTCTCGATGAATCATTTGGCCAGACGTTTTCAATCGCTACCACAACAGTGACACTGTTTGGAATAAAAAATAATGTGACGACAGACGTCTTTTCCTCTGTGACAAGCACAACATTTTCATTTACCACTACGACATGGGAAGCATTTGTCTCGCTTGTTGAAGGGGAAAATGATATTACACTGACACCAGTCGATGCGAGTGGTGTGGAAGGTGATCCTATTACTCTTTCTATTCTGCGTGACACCTTGGCTCCTACGATTTCGTCTTTTTCGGTTTTACAAGATAGTACAACTTCGACAATCATACATGTAGAGTGGGCTGTTGAAGAAGTGAGTAGTACGATTCATTATGCATTGCAAGTACATGAAGATGATTCTGGATGGATTGATCTTGTAACGACTACAGAAGAAACAGTATATACATTTTTTGGGGAGCAACCGCATGTGTATACATTTCGTGTTCGAGCCTCTGACGTTCTCGGAAATACGAGCGAGTGGATTGAAAGTGGTGAGAGTATTTCACTCGATTGGCCAAAGACAGTAGTGATAAACGAAATCGCATGGGGTGGAACATCTAGCGCACCGACGCAAACGCGGGATTGTCCAAAACAAGAATGGATGGAATTGAAAAATACCACTGACAGTGTGATCGATCTTTCTGGATGGCATCTTGCATTTACGTCGCCAAGTGGTGTCACGAGTTCGCTCGCGTTGTCTGGTACTATTGATGCTGGCGAGTATTATTTGTTGGCAAGAAGAGAGAACGGACAAGATGCCTTGGTGGGACTTAGTATTGATATGGTATATGAACATATTGATCTTGATAATGAAGGGATGAATCTTGTGTTGTCTGATGCCGAAGGAAATACTATTGATGAAATTTCTTATATTGATGTGTGGCCGGCCGGTGGACCAGGGCGTTCTATGGAGCGTATTGGTTCAGGGAATCAATGGAAGACTACGGAACATATGACTGCACGAGGACAGGCAAATGGCTGTACGAATGTATTGTACGGAAGTCCACTCCAACCAAATGA
>PFLZ01000038.1 GCA_002784795.1 Candidatus Magasanikbacteria bacterium CG_4_10_14_0_8_um_filter_42_12 | reverse complement strand
GTTGTTATAGAGAACTGATACCCCGCCCCTCTGGGGCGGGGAGCTTCATTTGCCACACATAACACAAATAGATAATAAACAAAAATCCTGAGCCATTTACGCTCAGGATTCAAAATGCTATTTACCATTTACTATTACCTATTTACTTCATTTTAAAACCTCGGTCCCCCACCTACGAACAAATCAACAAAAAACTTCATAATCGGAGTGAGCACCTGGGAAAAGGACATGATGAACACAATGAGAATCAAGAAACCGTACTGCTCCAAGACCTGTCGCACACGAAGAGCACTCGCAGGCAAAAAACTAAATAATACTTTTGATCCATCGAGCGGTGGGATAGGGACAAGATTGAATACACCCAGGAGCACATTTGCATAGACAATAGTGTAGAGAAAACTTGTCATCGGCCCGATTGGAACGAGTTGGAGCGTGATGCCAAATATGAATGCAAGGATAAAATTTGAAAGTGGACCTGCGATCGCCACCTTCAGAGATCCCCATTTTTGATCTCTGAGATTGTAGGGATTGTACGGCACTGGTTTTGCATACGCGAAAAGGAACCCTGTAGGGATGAGGATCAGTGGCAAGAGAATCGAACCTATCGGATCGATGTGTTTGAGTGGGTTCAGGGTCAGTCGCCCAGCATATTTTGCAGTCTGATCGCCCAGCTGATTTGCCATCCAGCCATGAGAGTACTCGTGGATAATGGCAGAAAAAACGATGACGAAAATGAGAAAAATGGTGTCCATACAATGTAAGAAATTGGAAAATAGAAATTATTGTTTATTGTTATTTGCACGTTGCGATTGAATCAACGCGTTTACTTTGACATGTATCTCCTCAGCCAGTTTTTTCGTCTGCAAAAAAGTTTCCTCATCAATCAATGTTCGTTCAAATAATACTGAAAACCAGTGTCTAGACTCGAGCAAAGAACCACGGGCATTGTAATAAAACTTACACTTATCTAAATAATGATACCTGCCATATCCCTCGGCAACGTTTGCTCCTACAGAATCGACGCTCCGAATCATCTGATCACCAATGATTTTACGCGGCTGCCAGTCAAATCCTTCATATATGACCCACGCCAAGGTACTATATCCCCTAGCCAATATATAAACTTCCAATTTTTCGAGTGGTATATACTCCCCCATACACACCTGTTTAGCAAAATAATTTCCAATTACTATTTTCCAGTTTCTATATGGTGCCCTTGACAAAGATTGGTTTCTAGTGTACACTCCTTTCACATACAAATCAACTCTAATACTACTCCTATGGCACGAACTTGTGACATGTGCGGCAAGGGATCAAAAAAAGCCGCTAGCCGCAGCCACTCAAAAATTAAAACCATTCGTAGACAATATCCAAACCTCCAAAAGATGGATGGAAAAATGGTCTGCACACGCTGTATGCGTACCACAGCAAAGCATGCTGCAAAAGCAACTGCAGAAGCTGTCGTAACAGCATAACTCGAATATAAAAAAGAATGCACGATATGTGCATTCTTTTTTTGTTTCTTCAGTACGCTCACTTGTTCCGATGCAATACCTTGGTATTTGCTCGTGGAGAACGCATATGTGCTGCGTCCTTGATAATATCCTGACATTCTTTTTTACAGGTATTATCCATGTTTTCAATACACTCATCACACCCGATGAACAGCTTGTTGCAATGTTTATTTAGACAATTGCGATACTCGTCTGTATTTAGACCACAGTGTTCACAATTGCCAAGAACGACAGCCGTGTCACTCGTATTGACTACGATCGCAATACGATCATCAAAGGTAAAACATTTTCCTTCAAAAAATCCTTCGTCCCCATACTTTTCCGCATACTTCACAATACCCCCTTCGAGGTGATACACATTTTTTTTATCAAAACCGTATTTTACAAACAATGCAGTAGCCGGTTCACAACGGATCCCTCCAGTACAGTACATGACGATTTTTTTTTCCTTAAACTGTTCGTAATACTCCATCGTATTCTTGATCTCTCGAAAATATTTTACCGGTGGCTTTACGGCATCTTTAAAATGACCTATCGCCCACTCATAATCATTTCGCATATCGATGATCACCATTTCTTCTCCAGCCTTGAGCCATTCATGAAACGTATCTCGATCAACATATCGTCCCCTATTACTCCAGTCTATATCGTCGCGTGCTTCGGTGGTTATGATCTCATCACGGACTTTTATGGACAATTTTGGAAATGGCATGATCTCGCTGTCATGCTGTTTGAAATCAATTTTTTTAAACGTATCATGAGCGTCCATGTATGATCTATAGAGCCGAACACTTTCTGGTGTGCCACCAATATTCCCATTGATACCATCTTTGCTCATCAAAATACGACCCTTCAACTGAAGTGCCTTACATACCTCGAGATGCTTCTTTTGCTCTGACTCAGGATATTTGATTG
>PFLZ01000005.1 GCA_002784795.1 Candidatus Magasanikbacteria bacterium CG_4_10_14_0_8_um_filter_42_12 | reverse complement strand
ATCATATCTTCCATCTCTCGAAATGGATCCCAGTTTGGTGACCAACGTATAAGTGACATATGATATATGAATTAAGAATAATTATTTTAAGGGCGTTCCCCTCCTTACTAAGGAGGGGTCAGGGGAGGTTACATAGCACGAATGCACGTGCTTCTGCGTTAACCCCCTCTGTCTCCCCCTTGGTAAGGAGGGGAACTTGCTTCAATGTTTACTTCTTATTGACTACAACCCTCGCAACTTTCAAAATCTTTCCCCCTTTTTTATATCCTGCATCTACTTCTCGAATAATCACACCATCATCATACTCATCACTTGATTCTTCACTCACTGACTCATGCAAAGATGGATCAAATGGTTTCCCTACCGTTTCCATTTCTTCTATGCCATGCTGTTTCAAAATATCTCCAAACTGTTTCATGATGTAGCCAATCCCCTGTTTCCAACTTTCCCATTGTTTGTCTTCCCCATCGATATTCATTGAAAACGCTTTTTTGAAATTGTCGTATACGGGAATAAATTCTTCGAGTATCTGCCATTCACTCATCGATGCCCACTCACTTCGCTTTGCAGCTGTTTCTTTTTGTAAATTTGCATAATCGGCCTGCGCGCGGAGCCATTGATCTTTGTAGTCAATATTTATTTCTTGTTCGGGAATGGTATCCACGGCACTCAGTGACATGCGTGTCAATTCATTCACATCTTCACGAGCAAGTGCTTCTTCTTTTGTGAGCCAAAGTGCTTCTGAAAATTCATCATTGAATGCAATCTCTGGCTGACCACTAACCCGATAACGATAATTAAATGCGATGAAATGCTTTGGTTTCTTGTATTGTTCCGGATATGGCATTTCAAAATGACCAACATACTCCAATTCTTCTGCCTTCAAACCTGTTTCTTCAAATAATTCTCGTTTTGCACCATCTTCCAACGTTTCCTGAACATCCAAGTGTCCCCCCGGAATCGCAAGCAAGTCACTCCACTTCGGCATCCTCCCAAACCAAATCTCACCCTTCTCATTTTCAATGAATATGCCTGTAATGATAGAAATTTTTTCAGGTGGTTTTTGTGTTATGTTATCTGTGTTATGTGTCATGTTATTTTGTACTATGAATATATTTGAGAAGGGCGACGGCTTTTGCATAGTCCATACGCATCGGCGCAAGCACGGTAAAGAGTGTATCCCCGACTCGCGTCCCTACAAGTCCACAGGAACTGCCAAATGGATTGCCTTCACCGATCAGGACTTCTGTTTCTCCCTCTGGGATCAGACTATACATTTCACCAAGTCGCTCTTCACAATGATCAAATATTTTTGAAATATGAACGGTATATGCTGAGTCTCGAAATTCTGGCTGTGCAAACAAATGAGAAATACCCGTGTAATACACAGAGGTTTCACTAAATGCCACGATAATAGAACAAGATAGATGCTCCGCTGCAAACTTTGCAACCTGCTTTACCTTGTCTCGAGCATCACTCCCTGCTGCGACAGCTTCATCAATAGCTTTTTCAATATTCTTATTCAAAGAAACAACTTCCATGATCGTATCCACATAATACTGATACCCCTTTTCTGTGGGAGTACGTCCTGCAGATGTATGTGGATGCGTGAGAAAGCCTTCGTCTTCAAGATCTCGCATCTCGTTTCGGACAGTCGCCGCACTGACATCAAAATCCCCTTTTTTCGTGACAAAAGAAGATCCTACAGGCTCTGCCGTAGCAATATATTCTTCTATCACGAATTTGAGGAGGGCTTGTTTTCGGGCATCCATAGTATATGGCTTGCGAATACAAATTATCACTCAGTTCTATCGAGTGATAATATAGCACTCTCAGTGGGAGAGTGTCAATATGTAGAGTTATCCACAAGAACGTTTAGATTTGAGTACCCTGCAACCCCACCTAAATCCTCCCCTTATCTGGGGAGGACTTTTCTTACAAACATACTTCTCAGCAAATTCCCTCCCATTTTTAAGGGGAGGGCTAGGGTGGGGTTGCGCATTATCACAAAACGTTATCAAACAAAAAAACAGCCCATATACGAAGCTGTCATTTATTTTTATGAAGAGCGGGGACAACGAAAGATGTTCTTCCGTCGCCCCCACTTTGAGCCGAGATTACCAGGCGACTAGCGCCGGCGCCCGTTGGGGCAGCTGTCGCCGCCGCGGGACAGCTGATCGCGGGTAGGTCCCTCCACCAGCCGCGTGACGAGCACGTAGCTCGTCTTGCCGGTGGTGGTGTCTCTGACCGAGACCTCCCTGCCGTTGTCTCCGCAACGGACGTCCTCCGTGTTGACGCGACAGCCCCTCTCGAGCCCGTTCGTCCCCACGTACGCCGATTCGCGACTACTCATACGCACCTCCTAGCAGCTCTGCTGCCTATGAAAGAATCAAAAAGACCATAGCAAAAAAATATTTATGTCAATTCTGGAAGTAAAATTGTACACAGGTAATGAAGCTCCCCGCCCCAGAGGGGCGGGGTATCAGTTCT
>PFLZ01000102.1 GCA_002784795.1 Candidatus Magasanikbacteria bacterium CG_4_10_14_0_8_um_filter_42_12 | reverse complement strand
TTTTAGAATTTTCTTTATTAACTTTTCGCTTATTTTAGCGTACTTAATGGTCATATACTAGCATTATACCATATTCTGCTAGGCAAGACCCATATTTTTATATGACCACACTGACCGTACAAGGCATGCACTGTGATGCGTGCAAAAAACTTATTCAGATGGAACTCGATGATGCCGGATTTGGGGACGCTCTTGTTGGCGTCACGCTCAAACCAGAGAACGTAGGAGAGCTACAGCTTGCAGAGAATCTTTCTGCAGAAGATAAAGAGAAGGTCATTGCAAGTATCAATAGCATGGAAAACTACAAGGTCATTACATAAAAAAATATGTCAATAAAAAAGCATCGTTTCATCGATGCTTTTTTATTTGAGTATATTGTTAAAGTGTTTCCCCATTTGGATATATCTCTGCTTCGTTTATGGTGAGGATGTTTTGCCAGTGGTAGTGAAGCGAGGTAAATGTTTCTTCATCGTGGATCCATTGTTTGACTTGTCGTGTACTGTTTTGTGGATCTTTTTCTATCACGTATACGCGAGGAGAATACTCATATTTTATGAGTGTTCCATTTGGTCTGATGTGGTCTTGGGTAATGTCCTCACCGTGTGTGAATCGTTCAAGTATGGATGTGCCGACATGTTCAATATTGTTCCATGCATATCCGAGTGTATTGAAGACTGTTTCAGAGACTATCCAGTGGAGATTATTTCCTGAGAACCAATATACTTTTGGATCAGTTGTTGCTTTGAGAATGGTATTGACGAGTGGGGTGTACAGCTGCCCATGTGGCATATATCCAGCGGGATCAGTTGTTACAGCACCGAGCACATCTGCATCGACCACTGTTACATTGTTCCAAGAAAGGAAATATTCAAAGTAGCGCGCGGCTGTTTGGAATGGGCGTTTTGTACAAGTATCTGTGACATAGTAGACGGCTGAAGAAAATGGACTCTTGTATGGTTTTCCTTCCTTGAGAATACATGTGTCAGATGATGTATTTGTTGGTCGCTCTGTGGTGTCGTTGATCGTTTCTTGTGCAGTATAGGTGATTTGTTTTGAGAGTACGGTAATGCCTCCTGCTGAAGAACGCAATTTTGCATAGACCGTATATGTTCCGTATGCGTTTGGTAATGTGACCGTGTATGTTTGTTTTGCTGGTGCATATGCTGCATCTGCAAACGTTGCGTCTGTTGAAAGTGCAATGAGAGATGCAGTATTTTGGTCAAATGTTACGGAGATTGTTTGTTCTTTTGTATATCCACTATCATTGTTGAGATGCATTGCCGTTGCCGTAATTGTTTTTCCGTCCATTGTTTGAGGACCATTTTTTGTGGTAATAGCAGAGCCACCGCTACTACCAGAACTGCCAGATGACGGAGGGGTGTATGATGCAAGAGTAAAGTCTACACTCGAAGCGCCAACACTGTCATAAGTAATCTGGAGATCATCGCTGCCGTCTCCATTTGAGTCAATCGTATCTGATTCTCCCGTAGAACCACTAACGACGACAGGTTCTGTTTGAATAGTCATGGTAACAACGCCGTCTGCAATGCTATCGACGGTTGCCGTATGTGTATCGCCACCTTCTGCGATTTGGAAGGTAGATGATGTGCCAACAGGCAGTGTCATGGTAATAGAGGAACTAATCGCGTCTGTTGACGCTACCGTGGATGTCGTATATGCCGTGTAAGTAGCATTGTCACTGAGGTATTGAGATCGTACTGCAAATTGATACGACGTATTTGCTGCCAATCCTGTTGCGTATGCCGATGTTTGCGTTGTGGTAGTGACTACTTCTGCATCAGTGACGTTATACACTTCATACACTGTCGTTGATGGGTTACTATTTGCCCCCCATGAAATCAACATGCTGGTTTGCCCGTTTGATGATAGTGTTGTCGAGAGGGGAGTCGCAGGATTTGTGTAGATTGCAGAACTCGTGACATAGTTTGATGCCACTGTATAATTTTCTGAACGGAGTCGGAAGGTATATGCGGTATTTGGCAGGAGCGCTGATGTTGTCTTGCTCGTGCTATCTATCGCTAGGCTGGATGTAACACCAGGGAAGGTACTGGATGTATAGTCAAAGAGGAATCCTGTTTCATTATTACTTGCATCAGTCCACGTCATGGCTATGGTCGTACTTGTAATAGTAGATGACGCGAAACTTGTTGGTGCCGTTGGCGTTGCATGATTGTCAGTGATCGTTGACGTCACGGAAGAGAAGCTGCCATCTTGAGAATATGCATCGCGGGTTTGCGTTTGGAAGGAGTAGGTCGTATTTGCATCAAGACTTCCGTACGTATAATTGGTATTTGTTGTTGTTACTGTTTCATATCCTGGCACGGTAGACGATACGGTATAGTATGTTGCTCCTGTTACCGCAGACCAACTGATTTGGATACTTGTCGTGGTATTACTAAAGCCACTGACCGTAGGTGGGTCGAGCGCAGCCGGTGTGTCAGTGATGGTCGACGTTACCGTAGAAAAACTACCATCTTGAGTGTATGCATCACGTGTTTGTGTTTGGAAATAATATGTTGTTGCAGGGTCAAGATCTGTGTAGGTGTAGTTTGTGGTGTTTGTGTTTGGAAATAATATGTTGTTGCAGGGTCAAGATCTGTGTAGGTGTAGTTTGTG
>PFLZ01000026.1 GCA_002784795.1 Candidatus Magasanikbacteria bacterium CG_4_10_14_0_8_um_filter_42_12 | reverse complement strand
TTGAAAACGTTCTTTTTTTGCATAACCTAGCTGTATATTAACATATGCTAGGTTACTTTTCCCACTAATTACCTATCTTTTTTATTCATAGAATCTTACCCTATCATACGTTGTATGTTTTTGTGAAGTGTCGTACAATATAGTCATCTATGGCAAAAAATCTTTCAACCTATCTCACAGAATATCTCGAACATCTCGAGATAGAAAAAAACAGAAGCCCAAAAACCCTCGAAAACTATTCGTTTTATTTGGGACGATTTCTAGAATATTTGGGTGATACCAAGTCTCCCACTGCTATCACCCATGAAAAAGTACGAACATATCGTCTGTGGCTCAATCGACTGGTCGATGTGCACGGTGAACCATTGAAAAAAAATACTCAAAACTATCATCTGATTGCACTCCGATCATTTTTGAAATATCTCGCAAAACGAGATGTTAAAACACTGGCAGCAGAAAAAATTGAACTCATGAAAATGCCAGATAGAGATGTGAGTTTTCTCGAAGGTACTGATTTGAACCGTATTCTCGAGGCACCACTAAAAGAAAGAAGCGAAAGTGAAAATCCCAATACCGTGTTGCAAAAATATCGTGATAAAGCAGTCCTCGAACTTCTCTTCTCGACTGGGCTACGTGTGTCAGAACTTGCAAGCCTCCATATTGACGAGGTAAATCTTGGGCGTGATGAATTTAGTGTTGAAGGAAAAGGTGGAAAGCGCCGTGTGGTCTTTCTCTCAGAACAAGCAAAATACTGGATAAAAAAATACCTTGGCGTTCGAAAAGATATGAATCCATATCTTTTCATTTCCCACGACAAGCGGAAACAGGCAGATAGGAAAAAGGCAAAAGGACAATCTCAGTATGATCACCTCACCGCAAGGTCAATCCAACGCCTGGTGAAAAAATATGCCAAAATGGCTGGCATTACCAAGCCGGTATCTCCCCATACCCTCCGTCACTCCTATGCCACAGATTTGTTGCAAAATGGCGCTGATATTCGATCTGTACAGGCGATGCTCGGTCACTCTTCTATCACCACGACACAGATATATACCCATATCACAGATAGAGAATTGAAAAATATTCATAAAAAATTTCATGGCAAAAGCAGAACAGACGATTGACATTTTTGAAAAAACCCACTAGACTGTCTCCACATGCTCCCGTAGTTCAATGGATAGAACACCAGCCTTCTAAGCTGGTTATGTAGGTTCGATTCCTACCGGGGGTACAGATTTATTACTATTGCCTTTTTACCCGCCGTAGCTTTAGCGAAGGTGGGCTAAGCTCTCGTCCTAGGTTCCCTGCCTGCCGGCAGGCAGGGATTCCTAGTGGGCTCACAATATGACATATATTTTTCTTTCTATACTCATCGTTGTAGGGAGCTCTATCAGACGAGTAAGACAACAGCAACAGGGCATTATCTACACATTGGGAAATTACACGCGTGTAGGACAACCAGGCTGGTGTATTGTCATCCCTGTAGTCCAAAGCATGATCCTCATCAAAACAACACATCCAGAATCTCAAAAGCTTATCGCTCAAATTCAAGCAAAAGGAGATGTCGATGAAGAACTCTACAAAAAAATAGTCATAGTATAGCTTCCCCTTGCAAAATTTTGCTGTATACTGCACTATATATGTGTAGTTTATTTTTTATTAAGAAAAACCATATGGGCTATTTCATCGGTCTCATTATCGTCATTCTCCTGATCTCTATCAGGCAGGTCAATGAGTATCAACGCGGTGTCAAATTTCAACTTGGAAAATTTGTCCGCGTCGTGAGTCCAGGATGGAGACTCGTGGTACCAGTCTTTCAAAGCATGACAAAAGTCGACATGCGTGTAAAGGCTGTCGATGTACCATATCAAGAAGCAATAACACGGGACAACATCTCTGCAAAAATAAATGCCGTCATCTATTACAAAGTTGGAGACGCAGGCAAGGCGATTCTCGAAGTAGAGAATTTCTGGTTTGCCGTAAGCCAGCTTGCCCAGACAACCATGAGAAATGTGGTTGGAGAAATGGAACTGGATGAACTGCTCGCAAATCGCGAATCAGCCGCAGAAAAAATTAAAACAATTGTGGACAAAGCATCTGATCCATGGGGCATCATGGTAGAAAGTGTTGAACTGAAAGATGTCGTTCTCCCAGATGATATGCAACGCACGATTGCGAAGCAAGCAGAAGCAGAACGAGAACGACGCGCAGTCATTATCAAATCAGAAGGAGAAAAATCTGCAGCACAAAATCTTGCAGATGCAGCAGAAATGCTCGGACGTCAGCCAGGTGCACTCCACCTCCGCACACTGAACAGTCTAAATGATCTTTCATCAGATCAATCAAATACAGTTATCTTCGCAGTGCCACTCGAAATTCTTCGCTCTTTTGAACGCATGAACAACAACTAATATATCTCACACAAATAAAAAGACCTCCGTTCCAAAAAACGAAGGTCTTTTTTTAGGTAATTAGTGGGAAACGTAACCAAAATAGATATTCATAAACTCTTTAAACAAGTTTTCATTTCTGTGATTG
>PFLZ01000136.1:3193-11420 GCA_002784795.1 Candidatus Magasanikbacteria bacterium CG_4_10_14_0_8_um_filter_42_12 | reverse complement strand
AAATCCAAGCCAAATCCAAACTCCTGTAGAGACTCCTATCATGAGCGGATCAGCTGTACCAGTCGTATTTCCCTTCCAGATATACATGCCTTGGATCACATGAGCGAGCACAAATGAGACAAGAAACACAGATACCAATGAAACAAACATCTTTCCTCCCATGCCTTTCTTCTTTTGCATGTCTTGTGGACTTGGAGAAATGCCAACAGCCTTCATCCAGACCTTTCCAAAAACACCAGGCAAGTACCAGACAAACCCTATAACAAAACCTGCAAGCGCGGCTACGATAATAGCGATATAATTGACGTCCATATATTTTTTAATGAAAAATACGTATACTTCCCTTTTATCATACCAATCTATGAACAAAAATGCTATAGCAGAGGTGAAAGAAACAATTGAAAAAAACATTGCCGAGGGAAACCCCTATTGGAATATTTCTCCAGAAACCGCTCAATACATTATTTCTCTACTGAACACAGCAGAGCCAAAGCGTGTCCTCGAGATTGGTACATCCATAGGCTATTCAGCAATATGTATTGGGGAAGCACTGGTTGCATGGGATGGCACACTTATCACGATTGAATCACATGATGAACGATTTGCTCTTGCCCAAAAAAATATAGAAGATTCGACGCTTGAAAATATCATACAGGTAAAAGGACATGCCCCAGAAATTTTTTTAAACATTGAAGGAACATTTGATCTCTGTTTTTTTGACGCCACAAAATATGAACATCTTTCCTATTTCAATGCATTGAAAGAAAGATTGAATCCAGGTGGCATCATCATTACAGACAACATGATCTCTCATAACAAAGAACTTGCTGAATACAAAAAAACTGTGGAAGATGATCCACAGTTTGAAAGCAAATTAGTTGATGTAGGAACTGGGTTATTGGTGAGTAGAAAATTATAGTTCTGTTGAGATGCCGTTTTCTAGTAGCACAACGTCAATACCAAACTGAGGTAATAACTGTGCAGGATGTTTTGCAAAAAATCCTGGTTGTCCAATAGCATCATGGATTGGTATCACAACACGTGGTTTCACCGCGCGAGCAAAATCAAGATATTCACTCAGTTTCCCCCATGGGGCAACTACCGGCAATGCCAATATATCTATTTTTTCATCGGGAATACCTGAAACGGCGTCCCCTGTAACAAACAATTTTTCAGCAATCACAAAAGCTGTATTTTGAGGAACAGCAAACACACCTTCGTAAATTTCAGCATGAAGAATATGATACGGCTTTACCGAGATATTTTTTATCTCGAATGGAACGTGATCCTCGGTAGGGGTAACGTCGATATCGACTTCTTGCAAAACATCTCGAACATCTTCATTTGAAAAAATCGGGATTCCATGATTTGCGGCCATTACCTTTTTAATCGAGGGAACATCACAGTGATCAGCATGTTTATGGGTGATCAACATTGCGTCAAGTTCTTTGAGTTCTTCAAATCCAGAACTATATATACCCGGATCAACAAGGATACGTGTGCTTCCCTCTTCTATGAGAAGACAAGAATGACCAAATTTTGTTATGTTCATAGACGTACATTACTCAAGATGAGAATACCACAGGAAATGAAATCATCAAATCATTCTCCGACAGACCAGAAGGATTATCTCTATGCAGACGAAGTATCCCTGTGGGAGTGGTAGGCAAAGATGTATAGTGCAATGCAATAGACATAGAAACAAAATCCTCTGTCATCCAATCCCCTGTCGCGGTAGCAAGTCCGGAAGCAATGACGAGACCTGTATCATCAACCAGTTCAACAGGAAAACTTGCTTCAAAAAACATGGTTCCTCGCGCTTCACCTATAATTGTAAAATTTGTTTCAGCAGTGGACAATGGCAATGTACCAGCTGGCATCAGTCCATCAAGTCGCACCATGTCATCAATTGCTTCCTGCTGCATTGCTTTTGACTGGTACGAAATTTTATAGATCACCCCAGCCTTATCATCACTCACATACATCACACCCTCTGGACGGATAAGTACATCAACGGGACGACCAAGTGCTCGACCATCTTCTGTCAGCCACCCGGAAATAAATGGCTCAGGACTTTCAACAACTAACGCACCCTCACTATCAGTGGTGACAGGAACACGCACGAGCTGATAGCCAACAGGATTTGGACTATTCCAAGATCCATGTTCTGCGACGATAAAATCATACCAATATTCTTCTGGCCAAACAGTTGATTCGGGAATGATGCCAATCCCGAGTGGCGCGACGTGTGCTGGCAATTCAATACGAGGCGGAGTATCTCTGCCACAAGGATTGATAATATACTCTTTTTGATCAAAATCTATATCGTGAATATTATTACCATAACAAATCGGCCAGCCATACTTCTTTCCTGCTTCTATCGTATTGATCTCATCTGGAGGAAGATCTTCTCCGAGCTTATCGCGTCCCATTTCAGTCGACCACATACTACCATCTACTTCGTGCCACGCGAAGAACACACTATTACGAAGGCCAGTCGCCACTGGTGTAAGTTCGCCAGTTTCGATATTCACTTTTTGGATCGACGCAACCTGAGCATCTTCTTCCTCACACACATCACACGTAGACCCGATAGAAACATACAACGAACCATCAGGACCAAACTTGATCGTCCGTGATACATGCCTTCCCCCCTCTGGAAGTGCTGCTACCTTTTCAAATGTTTTATCTGCTGAATCTATGTCTACTTTTGAAATTTGTGTTTCTTCGGCAATGTATAAAAGGGATGGGTTCGTGATTTCAAACGCAAGTCCGTGCGGATGATTGAGCCCAGTAAATACTTCTTCTACAATTCCCTCTGGTGATACATGGGAAATCACTCCCTCTTGCATCTGAGACACCCATATATATCCGTGTGGACCGAGTGCCAAGACGCGTGCCCCAATAACCTCCTTTGCCAATACTTCTATCGTAAATCCTTCTGGCAATGTGAGTGGTATATCCGTAGCATTGATACTATTTCCAGGTTCATCATTCACCGAAGGAATATCCTCTGTAATGTCACGCGGTGGTGGAAGAAGCACAGGGGCAAGTGCACGATAATGAGAAAAGAAAAACCATGCTATTCCGAGAAACAACAATGTACAGATAATAAAGATAGTCCAAAAATGTGAGTGTTTCATAAAATCTGTATTATGTATCTAGTAGTATACAGACTTCCAAATGAAAGTCTACAAACACGGGAAGATTACGCTGCGCTAAGATTACTTTTGCTAGCGCAAAAAAGATTAGAAGATTATGTTACATGCTTAGAAAAATATGCTGATATGTAGGTTCTTCTTTTTACGAAGTAATCTTCAATCTTTTTCACCGTAGGTGAAAATAATCTTAGCGAAGCGTAATCTTCCGTGTAGAACATCATACCACGGCATACTCAAACCGCAGTCTAGTACTACGACCGCAAACGCCACCCCTTATAAAACAAATACCACGTCAGACCACCAAACCCAAAAATCAATACAAGAATAAGCGTACTTCCAACCCATACATTTGCTTCCCGAATACCAATCATCGAATATCGAAGTCCATCAACAAAATAAAAGAATGGATTGAGCTTTGCGACGAACTGTGCTTTTTCTGGCAGCATGTGAACCGAATTGAACACTCCCCCAAGAAATGTAAGCGGCATGATCACAAATGTTTGGAGGACGGAAAGCTGTTCAAAATTATCAGCCCAGAGACCAACAAGCAATCCGATACAAGAAAAAATAAGGGCAACTGCAATACTATACACAATGAACAAAAAAAGATGTGCAATAGATGCCGAGGTGAAAAACAGTGCAATGGCATATACCCCAAGACCAACGATAAGACCACGTAACACACCCGCAATCACAAAAGCGCCGAGCACTTCTAGATATGAAAATGGTGCCGTGAGGATTTCTTCAATATGTCGTGCAAATCGTTTGAAATACAAACTAAACGCCGCTTGCATGTAGGATGCTGTGATCAAATTCATCATCACAATACCAGGCAATACAAAATCAATATACGAAACACCAGCAATCGTATCGATCCGTGACCCCACGATGACCCCGAACACAAGGATATACAACAAGGAATTGATCCACGGACTAATGAGCGCCTGAATCCAGACGCGGAGAAACCGCTGTATTTCTTGCCAGACGAGTGTTCTGAAACCAATCAAATTTGTCATATGCCTATGCTTTTGTTAATTCCAAATACTTTGCCTCGAGCGTACTCCCATCGTTTGTAAAGTCACTTTTTGGTGCATCGGCTATAATCTTTCCTTTATCCATAATGGCAACTCGTTCACAGAGTTCTTCTACTTCATCGAGATAATGAGACGTAAAAATAATAGTCTTCCCGGCTTTATTAATTTGTTTCAAATACGCCCAGAGTTCATGACGAAGTTCAACATCAACTCCTGCGGTTGGTTCGTCAAGAATGAGAAGTTCTGGATCATGCATCATCGCACGAGCGAGCATCAGGCGACGCTTGAGTCCACCAGACAGTTGTCGAAATTGTTTTTCTTTATGATCCTCAAGTTCAAATATATTCAATACATCTTCGAGTCGCGTTTGCCGTTCTTTTTTTGAAAGGCCAAAATATCCTCCAACATGCAACAAAATATCTTTCACTTTTGCAAAGGTATCGACATTAAACTCTTGAGGACACAACCCTATTTTTTTTCGCGCTTCTTTGTATTCTTTTTCTACATCAATACCAAAGACGGTTATCTCTCCACTCGTAATCGTCCCAATGCCGGTGATAGCACTAATAGTAGAAGTCTTCCCTGCTCCATTTTTACCGAGAAATCCAAAAAACTCTCCTTGCTTCACAGAAATAGAAATGTCATCGACAGCCGTCACGTCGCCATACTTTTTTGTAAAATTTTTGATCTCAAGTGCATTCATAATTTATGGTATCAAAGAAGCAAGATGTTTTTTTATATGTCGCCACATCTTCCATCGAGTCAAAATTGACGATGAAAGATGATCCCCTGTTTTCAAGGAAACAAGCGGAATACCGAGCTTCTGAGAAAAAACATCAGTCGCCACATAGGGAACCA
Organism: Candidatus Magasanikbacteria bacterium CG_4_10_14_0_8_um_filter_42_12; assembly: GCA_002784795.1. Lineage (GTDB taxonomy): Bacteria > Patescibacteriota > Patescibacteriia > Magasanikbacterales > UBA922 > UBA12086. The sequence goes on along the minus strand of PFLZ01000136.1, from coordinate 6,367 downwards.
CTGTATCATCTTTTGCATGGATCATCAATATCTTCGTTGGATCTATATCTTCGAGCTGATTGACAGGATTGTAAAATTTTCCAGATGCCAATTTGTCCCAATTTTTTTTTGTTATCCGAAAGGCCTCTCCAAAAGATGCTTTTGTCACATCAAAAAGCCAATCAAGGGGTTCTGTTTCACCCGGCACGGTCCAATCGACAACACCAGCCACTGTAATCACGGCATTCACTCGTGGGTCAGAAGACAGGAGGAGCGCCGCAGGGCCTCCAAAACTTCCGCCTACAATGATGATATGTTTTGGGTCTATATTGTACTCAACCCCATCCCACAGACTGTTGACCGGTTGAAATAATCCATCTATCACATCACGAATATCTTCTACCGGAGAATTTTCCAAAAACGATCCCCCGCTTTCCCATACGCCTCTATATCTAGGATTGAAACACCAATAACCTTTTTTCGCATAAAACTCCATGAGCTTTTTCTTTTTGCCAGGCAGCCCTGGCATACCATCACAAAAAATAATCACATCTTGTGACGGTTTTTGAGATGGCATACATTCTGCCACGATATCATTTGCGAATCTAGTACGAAGTGTATGCATAATAAAAAATTATTCTTGACGCAACGCCGTAATAGGATCGAGACTTGCTGCGTGCTTTGCCGGAAAATAGCCAAAGACTAATCCAATGATAACAGAAAATCCTGTACCGAGAAAAATAGATGGCAAGGAAATCACAAATTCCCAATTGAGCCCATATGACTGAGCACCAACAGCGATAAGGTACGACAACAAAATACCAATCACAATACCACTCACCCCACCAAGTGCAGTGAGGACAATCGCTTCGATGAGAAACTGTGCGCGGACACTCGCCTCGGTAGCACCGACAGATTTTCTGAGTCCAATTTCAAATGTACGCTCAACCACAGAAACATACATCACATTCATAATCCCCACACCACCGACGACGAGCGAAATCGCGGCTAATATGACCAACAGCGCCTGTATGCCAAAAAATACAGTATCGATCAATGCAACGGACTCTTGCTGTGTCGTGACTGAAAAATCATCTTTGTCAGGATCCGTAATATCATGACGATCTCTGATCAGCGCTCTAATTTCTTCGGCGGTTGCATCACCTTTACCTGCGTCTCGCATCTGGGCAATCATGAACAATACATGATCAATACCCATAAGTTTTTTTTGCGCCGTTCTTACAGGGATATACGCGAGTTCATCATAATTGAAAAACCCTGTTGCGCCTCGTTCCTTCATCACCCCTATCACTCGAAATGAGGTATCCCCCACTTTTACCTTTTTCCCGACAGCAGTATCATTGCCAAAAAGTGTATCACGCAATCCCGATCCCAACACAATGACTTGGCTTGCTGCACTGTTTTCTTCCTCTGAAAAAAATTGCCCGTCTTCCATTTCACTGCCAGCATCGATCTCTATATATGATGGTGTCACGGCAAAAAACATTGGTTGTTTTTTTTCATTGCCATACGAGACGACGGCTTGCGTCGTCACTCCTGCATAGATATTTTTTATATTATTGAGCTCTCCTACAGCATCGGCATCATCAGTTGTCAGGCTTGTAATTGTTACTCCTCGCGCTTGGTCTTGCGCATTGCTCACCGACGCTTTGCCCGTGCTTGGTATTTTTACTTCGATATCTATCCAGTCATTCCCAAAACTATCAAGCTCACCAAGTACCAAACTCTTCACCCCATTTCCAGCAGACAATACCAGGATAACCACCATGATACCAATCGTAATACCAAAAATAGTCAGGCTCGCTCTCGCCTTATTTTTTTTAATTTGATTGAATGCAAGTGAAAATATCTTATTCATACTGTACGAAATACGAACTTTACGAAAATGCGAAAACTATCCAAGCAATTCATGATTTATAATACGTTTTGGATATGCACCTTGGTGAGTAAAACAGCCAATAATAGCTAACTGCAAATTTGTAGCTATAAGATACTCTTTTGTTTGCTGAATCATAGCATAGGGCATCAATTTTCCTCTTTTCAACTCCAATATTATTTTATCTTCTACTAAAAAATCTAAATAATATTTACCTACTATTGATCCTTTAAACGTGAGAGGCACAGAGTACTGTTCAATATATGATATACCTTTTTCCTTCAGTGCGAGGGCCATTGCCTTCTGATAATATACTTCTTTATGTCCACCGCCCAATTCCTTATACACTTCAAACAAAGCACCATTTATTATGTAGCTCAATTCTGGATATAGCAAATCTTTCCTTTTTACTTGAGAAACATTCATACGTAGAAATTTCGTATGTTCGCATTTTTCGTATTTCGCATATTATTCGTAATGTAATGCATCAATAGGGTCCAAACTTGCGGCACGTCGTGCAGGGTATACCCCAAAGACAAGCCCAATAAGCATCGTCACTCCAAGTGACGCGACAATTGAATTCAGAGAAACAATAAACTTATACCCATCGTATCCAGCAGCTTGTACCCCTCGTGCAATACCAAACGCAAGGAGGACGCCAATCAATAATCCAATCAACCCACCGAGCAGTGACAACACAATGGTTTCAATAAGAAATTGTCTGAGAATGTCAGTATCCGTAGCGCCGACCGATTTTCTGAGTCCTACCTCACGTGTTTTTTCTTTGACGGCAATCAACATAATATTCATGATTCCGATACCACCGACAAAAAGAGAGACACCAGCAATAGCAACAAGGAAAAATTTTAGTGCATCGGTAATCGTGGTCAAAATATCCAAAAGGCTTGCACTATTACGAATAGAAAAATCTTCTTCCCCATGTCTATCAAGGAGTGTCTGTGCGATTTCTTTTTCTGTTTGGTCTATATATTGTTCAGAATCAACTTTACTGCGTATCACTGACACATGTCGCACCCCAAGCAATTCGTACTGTGCAACTCGGAGGGGCATGAGAAGTGCATTATCCACGTCCTCAAAAATAGAACTCCCCTGTGGCGCGAGCACCCCTATCACACGAAATTGTTTTCCATCTATTTTTACCCGCTCACCAATCAGTTCGCTATTTCCAAAAATTTCTTCTGCAAGAGCACTCCCCATGACGACCACTGCATCACGCGCTTCATTTTCTGCTTTTGAAAAAAATCTTCCACGTTCCACCGTTACATTCTCAATAATTT
>PFLZ01000136.1:0-3155 GCA_002784795.1 Candidatus Magasanikbacteria bacterium CG_4_10_14_0_8_um_filter_42_12 | reverse complement strand
TTTTCACTTTCCCATTTCAATACCCCATTGCCAGTGATATATCCAGAGACATAGGCAATATGCGAAACATTATGTTTGTCGAGAAGCGCGTCTTTATCTTCTTCGGTAAGCGTCGTGATCACAATCCCCAGCGCTTGCGCAGGAGGCCCTTCTGGATCACTTGCACCAGAGAGTACAACGATCTGATCAGTACCACGTGCGACCACTTGTCCCGTAATAAGTGATTGAGCTCCTGCACCAGTACTGATGACCAGGATGACCGATGAAATACCAATAATGAGCCCAAGCATGGTCAAAAGAGAACGACGTTTATTCACGCGAAGATTTTTTAATGCGGTATTGTAGGAATCAAACATGGTCATAGACGCTACCAGTAGTATACAGGATTATACCCTTCCATACATAGGAAATATCTATACAAAAAAAGGCTTCTCTCAGAATCCTTCTTTTATTTGCTTACTCTTATTTTCGTATTTCACCCTCTTCTGCAAATCGTCTGTGTTTTACAGGGGCATCTTTTTCTATCAATCCATCTCGCAACAACACAATCCTTTTTGCATGGTCCGCTGTATCCTGTTCATGGGTTACCATGATGACGGTTCTGCCCTCATTATTCAATCGTTGCAAAATTCTCATAATTTGTGTCCCCGTTTTACTATCCAAATTTCCCGTTGGCTCATCTGCAAAAATGACATCTGGATCATTCACTATGGCTCGAGCAATGGCAACTCGTTGTTTTTCTCCACCAGAAAGCTGATTTGAAATATTCGTAATACGATGCGAAAGCTCCACAGAGGCAATCGCTGATTCCACTTCTTTTCGTCCTCGCTCTTTTTTTGAATACAGAAGTGGCAATGCCACATTGTCATATACGGTTGTCCGAGGCAACAGATTGAACGCCTGAAAAATAAATCCAATTTTTTCATTTCGCATCATGGCAAGTTTGTCTGACGACAGTGTGGAAACGTCAGTATCTTCAAAAAAATATGTGCCTGTTGTGAGATTATCAAGAAAACTCAAGATATGCATGAATGTAGACTTGCCAGATCCACTCGGTCCCATAATGGCCACGTAGTCCCCCTTTTCAATAGTGAGATCAATACCATGCAACACCGGCGTTTCAATGTCGCCAGTGACATATGTTTTTGTGACACCTTTTACTTCAATGAGCGGCATAGATATTAGTTCTCTTTCAAAAAGGTAACAATCTCTTCTCCATCGTCCACTCCTACAAGAATCTCTACCAAACCACCATCACCCGCAAGACCTGTCTGAACCTCTCGTTCCTCAAAGATTCCTTTGGTAGCATCTTTTACAATGCGTACAATACTTTTTCCATCTTGCGTGAGGACGGCTCTTCGTGGCAAGACGAGCACATTGTCTTTCTGGTCAGTAAGAATATCTACATTTGCTGTCATGCCAGAACGGATAGCATATTGCTCGGCAATGTCATCAAACAATATCGTTGTTTTATAATACACAACACCTGAAATTTCTGTTTCTGCTGGTTCAATTTTTACCACAGTTCCTGCAAAATGGACATCATCACCATAGGCATCCAGGGTAATATCTACAGGGTCATCAACAGAAACTTTTGCGATGTCTGCTTCAGAAATATCTACATTGATAGAAAATCCATCAGAGATGATACCCACCACCACCTGATTTGCGGTGACATTCTCCCCGACTTCTACATCCAGCCTACTCACCACGCCATTCGACAACGCAATAAGTTCCGTTTTCGCGAGATCATCCTTTGCGGCAGATACCGATGCTGATTGGCGCGTGACATCTGCTCTGAGTGAAGCAAGATCGACGGTCCGTGGTGGAGCAACAAAATCATCGTAACTTGCTTGTGCCTGAAGCAAATTTGCTTCTTGCGCACTGACTTGTGCTTTGGCGACGGCAATATCTGCCTCAGCTTGCTTTTTTGCTTGTGCCAAATCTGAGACAGCTTTGTCATATGCGATTTGGTAAGAAGTCAGTGATATTCGTGCACTTGCAATTGCCTGTACACCATTTGTGACATTTGTTGTACTGGTATCAATATATCCCTGAACCGTAGTGATACCAGATTTTAACGCATCGAGCGCTGTCTGAGAAAGATCACCAATAGGTCTCGTAGCATTAAGTGTTTGCTGTACTTGGAACAAGAGCGTCTGCATGGTAGCCAATGCATTGGCTACCATCATACGAGCAGCATCGACCGTAGTGTGCTCGCTCGCACTGTTCAATGACACAACAGCAGCTTCAGCAGAACCCTTATTTGCTTTTGCCGTGTAATAGGTATTTTTTGCCTGCTGCAACACAGAAGAATCTAGTACGCCAAGGACTTCTTCAAAATCATCATTTGCAAATTCATTATCAACACCCAAAATATTATCGGCTTCAGTAAGAGCATTTCCAAGATTTGTCACCGAAGATTTGAGAACATTTACCAAATCAGCATAGGTGTTATTTACGAGCTCACTATCTTCTCCATCTGCCACAAGCTGCAAATTATTTTTTGCCGTGTCAACTGCTTTTTCTGCAGAAGAAATACTCGAAAACGTTTGCGCTTCAATTTTTGAGAGATTTGCTTTTGATTGGGCAAGAGACGCATCTGCTTGGGCAACAGCTGCTGCTGATTTTTGTATGCCGGCATCACTTGGTCCTGCCAATTCCAAATTCAATCTCGCTTGTGCAGAAGAAAGGGATGCAAGCGCTTCGTTGTATCTTGCTCGCTGTTGTGTGTTTGACAATCGAGCAATAACATCAGTCGAGGTCACAACATCACCGATCTGTTTCACTATCTCACTCACTTTTCCACTTGTTTCCCATCCATAGGTCAATTCGAGTGATGCTTCGATAGAACCTGTTTCACTCACAGTTTGTTTCAGATCAATACGCTGCACAGCTTGGCTCGAAAATTCTGGCACAGGTACTTTGCGAGATTGCGCAAACACAATACCACCCAGCACAATGAGAAGCACGGTGGTAATAAGTACCCATTTCTTTTTGAAAAATTTCATATAGCTATATCATACCGTATTTTTGGGTAAAAAAACAGAATAGAGTAGTGTATATCCTGCAATATTCTTATGTACGGTCACCCATTAGGGGTAACACTTTAGGAGAATGAAAGGAATTTTTCGAATGGAGTAGCCCCCTGCATT
>PFLZ01000094.1 GCA_002784795.1 Candidatus Magasanikbacteria bacterium CG_4_10_14_0_8_um_filter_42_12 | reverse complement strand
TACCAATTTGGATCAGAGCTATATCCGAAAACATATAGTCGTCGTCACCAACTTTGAACCAGGCTCGGTCTACCAATTCCAAGTAGAGAGTACTGACTCTGCCGGCAATACTACCCGATCAAAGACGGTCACAGTCCTGACCCCACGCAAACAAGAGTCTGTCTTCCAAGTCATCATGGGCAACTTCCAAGATATCTTCTCGTGGGTTGGCAAAGTTGGGGGGTAAATAGACGTCGATTTATCCACTCTTTTCATGACTTGACTGCCATGCTATGCTGTAGGACCTAAGTAACCGTAATACTATTATATGGCACAACATACATTTACCGACGACACATTTGATGCAGATGTACTCAAGTCTGATATCCCCGTGTTTGTAGATTTTTGGGCTCCATGGTGTGGCCCTTGTCAACAAATGGGACCTATCGTCGAAGAACTTGCAGGAGAATTTGGCGAAGACCAAGTCAAAGTCGGCAAGCTCAATGTGGACGAGAATCAGACAATTGCAGGAAAGTACCGCGTCATGAGTATCCCAACATTTCTCGTTTTCAAAGGCGGAGAAGTGGTCGATACTGTTGTCGGAGGCGTCCCAAAAGATCGCCTCAAAGCTGTCATTGAAAAGCATCTTGGATAATACATTTTCGATTTTATACCAACACAAAACCCACCGCTCTGGTGGGTTTTGTGTATTTTCATACCTGGGCGTATACTATAGAGGTTATTCATATAACAACACATATATATGATTTTTCATCATAGCCCATATAGAAAACAGATCGCTATTATTTCTGGCATCATCCTTGTTGTCGGGTTGCTCTTTTGGTACAACACACAATATAGACCATATTATTATGGTGAAGGAATCATGATGAAGAGTACCGCGAGTGCACCTACCATGATGGGAGATTATGCCGTAGAAGATACCGAGATGGGTATGGCAAAAAATGAAGCATACATGATGGAGTCAGGTATTGCGCCTGAGCCACGCCTCAATGGATCGGTTGCAGCAGATGTAGCGCAAGAAGACAGACTTGTGATCAAAAATGGATCATTATCACTTGTGGTTGATAATGTAGAATTTGCTATCGACAAAGTCAAAAAATTTGCAGTTGAAAAAGAAGGTTTTGTCGTTTCAAGTAATGTTGATCGATACAATAATGAGCCTAGTGGATCAGTAACTATTCGTATACCTTCAAAGATTTTTGATACTGGCCTCGATGAAGTACGATCACTTGGTGAAGTCCAAAGTGAGCAGTCGGATGGCAGAGACGTCACAGAAGAATATGTAGATCTAGACGCTCGATTCAATAATTACAAAGCAACGGAGACACAGTTTCTGGAAATTATGAGAAAGGCAACGAAGATCGAAGATATCCTTGCAGTGCAGCGAGAGCTGACAACTGTCCGAGCAAATATAGAAAGTCTCGAAGGACGCATGAAATATTTGAAAGAAAGCGCAGCCTATTCATCATTGACTGTATATCTTTCTACCAATCCAGAGCAACTTCCTGTCCTTGACAAAGGAGATACCTGGAAACCTCTTGCAACAGCAAAAAATGCATTGCGTGGATTAACAGATTTTGGAACAACCGTTGTGGATGGACTGATCTGGATTGCTGTATATATTCCTGTGTGGATCGTTCTCTTCCTTTTCTTCTTTGGTATCAGACGTTGGTATAAAAAAGAACAGCAATAACGTATTAATAGTAAAGTACTACATATATGGATCTCAATTTGTCTTCACCCCCACCAGGAATAGACATGAACCCAAACAAAAACATTTCTCCAATGACACTTCTTGTTTTTTTGGTCGTTTTGATAGCGGGTGTTACCTATACATTGTATCCAGACTACAAAATTGTTTCATATCTTCTCTTTGTATTAGCAGGTGGCGCTTTTTGGAAGATGATACATGATGGGAAGCCAAAAGAAAAAAAGAAATAATCCACAATTGCACTCTCTATAAAAAAGGAGTAAGCTACATCCATACTTTTTTAGTATTATATATTATGGAAAATAACCCATTTTTCAATGCCATGGAACAGCTCGATAAGGCTGCTGGCTATATCAGTCTAGACGAACGCATTCACACCATGTTAAAGCAACCAGATAGATTTGTCGAAGTTGCTATTCCTGTGGTCATGGACAATGGAACGGTAAAAGTGTTTACCGGCTACCGAAGTCAGTACAACAATTCTCTCGGCGTGTACAAAGGTGGTATTCGATATCATTGGAATGTCACAGTAGACGAAGTAAAAGCATTGTCATTTTGGATGATGATCAAATGTGCTACGGTCAATATCCCAATGGGTGGTGCAAAAGGTGGCGTGATTGTGAATCCAAAAGAATTGTCAGAAGGAGAACTTGAACGACTCTCTCGCGGGTACATGAAAAAATTGTGGATGGTGCTCGGTTCTGATAAAGATGTTCCTGCACCAGATGTATATACCACACCACAAATCATGGGGTGGATGCGAGACGAATTTGAAAAAATTATTGG
>PFLZ01000056.1 GCA_002784795.1 Candidatus Magasanikbacteria bacterium CG_4_10_14_0_8_um_filter_42_12 | reverse complement strand
TACCTCCATATGAGGAGTGAGATTCAAGGCATCATCATTTCCACTCGATCGCATGTTTGTCAATTGCTTTCCCTTGATTGGGTTGACGGCCATATCCTCGCCTTTTGCGGTATTTCCAATGACCATACCTTCGTATACTTCTACAGTAGGGCCAATATAGAGCGTTCCTCGATCTTGGAGATTTGCGAGTGAGTACCCAAGTGCTTTGCCGGCGACCATAGAAATCATAGATCCTACATTTCGTTTTTCTATTTCTCCCACATATGGTTTGAATCCTGCGCCTTGGCTTGCCATGAGACCTTCACCTTTGGTATCCATAATAAATGGTCCACGGTATCCGAGGAGACCACGTGATGGAATGTCAAAGGTAATACGAGCATGACCATTCTTTGAGATCATGTTGGTCATGACACCTTTTCGTTTGCTTAGTTTCTCGATGACTGTTCCCGTAAATTGTTCTGGGACATCGATCGTTACTTCTTCAAATGGTTCGTGTTTTTTTCCATCAATTTCTTTGATGATAACTTGTGGTTGACTGACTTGAATTTCAAATCCTTCACGACGCATTTGTTCAAGTAAAATCGCAATGTGCAGTTCACCACGTCCGTATACTTTGAATTTGTCTGAGTCAGAAAAATCAATCTTTAGGCCTACATTAATTTCTAATTCTTTTTCTAGGCGTTCTTTTATTTGTCGTGTAGTGACAAATTTTCCTTCTTTTCCTGCAAATGGTGAGTTGTTTACCAAGAAGTCGATACCAATAGTTGGTTCATCAACTTGAATCGCAGGGAGTGGCTCTTGGTCAGCGCTATGGCAGATTGTTTCTCCAATATCAATGTCTGGGATACCTGATATCATCACAATGTCTCCTGCAAATGCTTCTGTCGTCTCAACACGATCAAATCCTTTGAACTGTTGCAGTTTTGTAATAGAACCTGTGCGAGTCTCGCCGGTTGATTTTTTGATAATGACTTTGTCGCTGACATGAAGTTTTCCTTCATAAATACGTCCGATTGCGAGTCGTCCAACAAAATCATCGTAGGCTAGATTGAATGGTTGCATGCGGAATGGTGCTGATGTATCGTGCGGTGCTGGGGATACATGCTCGAGGATGAGATCTAGCAGGGGAGTCATGTCTGTCGATGCATCATCGAGTGATTTTTTTGCAATACCTTGTTTTCCAATTGCATAGCAATATGGGAAATTCATTTGTTCATCATTTGCTCCGAGATCCATGAAGAGTTCCAATACTTCCTCGTGTACTTCTTCTGGACGTGCGGCTGGTTTGTCAATCTTATTGAGGACGACAAGTGGACGGAGACCTAGTTCAAGACTTTTTTTCAATACAAATTTTGTCTGTGGCATTGGTCCTTCCTGGGCATCCACGACGAGAATCACAGAATCAATAGAACGAAGAACGCGTTCTACTTCTGAACCAAAATCAGCATGGCCTGGTGTATCTACAATATTGATTTTGACATCGTTATAATACAGGGTCGTATTTTTTGCATAGATCGTAATACCTCGCTCTTGTTCGAGTGAGTTGCTATCCATACTGCCAGTCGCTTCGATCATGCCAGTCTGGCGAAGGAGGGCGTCTGTGAGGGTTGTTTTGCCATGGTCTACATGTGCAATAATGGCGATATTTCTGATATCCATAGCATGTGGTACTAGTGTGTAATTGTTTTATAATAAAATTCTCCGAGCTGGAGAATCTCTGTAAGGCGAAAGTATAGCGAATAGATATACTTTTGTCAATAGAAAACCCCTTAATACAGGGGTTTTTGGGAGAACATGTTTTTTGGCACTATGTTATTTGTACCTGAGGGCATCGAGAGGTTTGAGTTTGCCTGCTCTGCGTGCAGGGAAGACACCTGTCAAAAAGCCAATAATAGTAGAAAACGCGATAATAATAATGATGAATGATGGAGGGTGTGAGAAGAGATCAAGTGCTTGGCCACCAAAGTTTTTTGCAAGAATATTGATACCGAGATTTGCGAGGAATCCACCGAGCTGTCCCAAGACAACACCACCGAGGCCTCCCATAAATCCCATGACCATGGCTTCTATCATAAAGAGCTTTTTGACGTCCCGTTTGGTGACGCCAATAGAGCGCATGATACCAATTTCATTGGTACGCTCGAGGAGCATGACGGTCATGGTATTGAACATGCCGATAGCAGAGACGATGAGGGCAATCAGACCAAAGAGACCCAAGACAACCTGGATAACCGTAAAGATTTTTTTTACTTGGTCAATGGTGTCTTGTAAGACCGATACAAAAAATCCCATTTCAATAATTTGATCTCTCAGTGCTGGCATACTTTCAGGATCAGTGGCTTTTACCTTTACGCCGATATATGAGTTGAATGTCAACTCTCTGAGCAATGCTGTTGGTGCGTAGATAAAGCTTTCACTTTCGTCATCAATAACGGCGCTGATGGTATACATGTCATTGATATCCACTGTCTTTACTTCTTCAAAACCTGCATCATTGACAAATGGCAAAAATGCCGTAAGACTCACATCATGCCCGATCATTTCTTCTGGACTCACATCGAAGAGTGCTGCGAGTGCTGATGATACTACAATCGTGTGGTTTGTATTGTCGATGTCCTCTTGGGTAAAAAATGATCCATATGTTGGATTGAGACCACTCAGGCCAAAAAACGATGGTTCAATCCCGTACATGGTAACAACTCCTGTGAGTTCTCCATATGCAATCTGAGAGGGGAGTGCTGTCACAGGACTTACGTCTGCAACAGAGGGAAGTGATTCTATTTGTGCGATACTTACATTATTGAGCTGGATCAATTCGGAATCTCCTGGACTGACATCGAGACTGAGCAGAGCATCTGCTGTGGTAATACGATTCAAGACCGTTTCTTGCAACCCATACCCAAGTGATACCAAAAAAAGGACAGCACCAATACCAACACTCATACCGAGAATAGTCAGTGTGGTACGCAGTGGACGAGTCCGAAACGTACGAGTGGACAACATGAGCACATCCTGAAATGACATCCGTTTGTGTGTGTGTGTCGTTGTCTTTTTAGACGGTGATGTAGATTGTTTTTTTGTTTTATCTTTCATGTCAAGAATTTACTATTTTTTTGCTTGTTTTTTTTCTTCTTCTACGCGGTATCTGCCAAGGATAACAAGATCAAGATGTTTTGCCATGCGGCGCGCAAGACGTTTGTCGAGCCCTACGCCGCCACGTGACAAATCTAGATCAAATATTGCTTGGACCCCTTTTCGATCTGTCCTGTCATGGATACGTTCTTCAATGATTGCTTCCATTGCGTCTATAGCCTCTGTGCTGCGCAATGATGTTTTGTATGTATCGAGAAGATAATATCGAAGTTCTGCAGCGTAGTCTGGTTTCTTTTTATGTTTGGTGAGGGTTCTGTCATGGAGTTCTCTCATTTCTTTTGCTGTGTGCATGAGTATGTTTGTCAGTCGTTTTGCTGATCGTTTGTTGAGCGAGAGACCGTTGTCGGCCATGTAGTCTTCATCGAGATAGTGTTCTAGTTCGGATGGTTTTGTTTTGATATCGAGAAGGTATCCTTTGACATAGTGTTCGATAGTGCCAATTTCTTCGGCAGTAAAACCAGTCAAGGCTTCTGCAACAATTTCTTTTGCCTTATAATCCATCATCATGCCTTCGAGGCCAAAAGCGCCTTCTTTTGTAAAGGTGTTGGAGACAAGTTCAAGATTTGTTTTTTGTGGTTCTGGTGCGTTGACGGCTTCGCCTGGGGTGATGACACGTCTGTGTTCATTTTTCTTTGTGTCAATAATTTTTCCATCTTTCATGAAAAAAACTCGATCGGCAATATCGAGATGGGATGGATCATGGGTGACGAGAATAATGGTTTTCTTTTGTTTTACATTTAATTCTTGAATCAAGGCTAATACATCCTGAGCAGATTTTGAATCAAGGTTTCCGACTGGTTCGTCGGCAAAGATAATGTCAGGATTGTTGATGAGCGAGCGACATATCGCAACACGTTGTTGTTGCCCACCAGAAAGTTCGTTTGGGAGTTTGCTCCGTTGTTCGTATACGCCAAAGTATTTCATGAGGCGTTCGGCCTCTGCTTGGCGTTCTTTTTTTTTGCCCCCCACTGCAATTTGTGGCAGCATAATATTTTTTTCAACACTCAGAGATGGAATCAAATAAAATGCCTGAAATACCATGCCTGTGGTAAATTGATGGTAGTATTCTAGTTCGTCATTTTTGAGATCGTGAAGCTTGAGACCTTGAACGAGAATTTCACCATCGGTTGGTTTTTCGAGTCCTGCGATACTATAAAGAAGGGTAGATTTTCCACAACCAGAAGGACCAAAAAAAATAATAAATTCTCCTGGATAAATATCCAAATTTGCATTACTCAGCGCTGGCACTTCATTACTTTTGCCAGGGAAATAGGTAACAGAAAGATTTTTAATTGAAATCGCAGCGGATGAAGACATAGCGAAAACGACAGGCAGTATTCGTAAGATGACAATAGTATAGCATACTTTGTACAAATACTGCTGTGCACATCATAAAAAAGTGGATAATAATGTATCGAAATTATCGTTTCATTTTTCCTACCCAAGAAAAGATACTTTCAAAATTTCCCATGATGACTTGGAACACAGATTCTTGTTTCCGTGGCGTGAGAATGGTCATGGTTTTTGAAATACTTTCGTTGCCGGCGGTGTCGGTACTGCCTACGGCAAATTGATAAATCTGTCCTGGTTCAAAATCTGTAATCACCGCAATATGTTTTTTTGCAAAGGTTGGATCGAGTGTGCTGCTCTCTGAAAATGAAGACCCATCTTTTGCAAATCCTTTGCGATAGAAGACTTGGCTTGTTGCCAATTCATTGGTTGTCCACGAAACAATTACTTGTACTTTGTCGGCATTACCTGGAAGGATGGAGGTATCCGTTTGTATTTGGGCAATAATTGGTGGACGATCTTGACCATCAGTAGAAAATCCTTGGATTGTTTTTGAAACCAACGTGCCATTGTAATCTTGTCCGCTCATTTCAATATCATAGACCAGACCACTTTCTAGTCCTGCAATATCGAGTGTATGTTGTGTTGTATAGAGTGCATTGCGGACGACTTGTTGGGCCGCAGCGAGAGGAGAGCCATTTTTGTATGGGGTATAGGTAATGACAGAATCTGTCGGTGCACTGGTGATCCATGCAAACGTAGCGCCATTGTCTGTGGTGTTTTCAACCTTGTAAGTTGTAATTTCACTTACTTCTATAGGGGTTTTGAAGGTAAAATCGCGCGAGGTCGTTTCGATGCCCGTATTTGTTTGTGAGATCAAACGATAGTGGTACAGCGTATTTGGTCTGAGACCATGGATCGTGACAATATGATCCGTCGTACTGTCATCTGGTTTTCCTGTTGTCTGTTGGTAGCCATCTGGTGCCGTAAATAGAGTATCTGGTGCAATGTTTACGAGAGAATTGGAGTCCTTGTCTGTTTTCCATGAGACCGTCACATCGGTGGCATGGATATCGAGTCCTGGCTGTCCACTGATGATTGGGGCGGGCAATATTTTTGAGAGTTCTCTGATAACATTGTTTTGTTCTACTAGCGTCGATTCGAGCACGCCGATACTCACCTGTGTAGACATCGTCTTGATGATATTTGATGCGCGTTCGAGTGATGTCAAGAATATTTCTTCTGCTGTTTGTCCAGAAATAGGGTCGATGAGTGCACTCATCGCATCATCACCTCGTGGTACGAGACCTGAAAGCGTGGTTGTAAATGATCCTGTGGTATACAGACTTTTATTATTTGCAGCGTCTTCTGAACTGATGCGATAATAATAGGTCGTGAGAGGTGAGAGTTCTATGAGCGTGATACGATGATTTGTTGTGTCGGCCGTGTTGATACCTGCACGTCCGTAGGTTCTGTCTTTGCCAAATTCTACTACACTGTCGGATGTTTCGTCACTGTCCCATGTAATCGTTGCGGAGACGCCCGTAATGTCTGAAACGGTTACATTTGAAATAAGTGGTGCTATGAGATCAGAGGCATTTGCATTCACAATAATAATGCCACCGCCACCACCGCCAGAACTTTGGCTTTGGCCTTCGGTTATTCCTGATTGTTCAGCAGCTTGTTCGCGCAACAACACATCACTTTCTTCTGATAGTGCTTCAAGAGTCGTAAAGCTCGCGACAGAAGATGTCGCCGTATTCCCCGTTGCATCGCTTGATTCGACATAATAATAATACAGTGTTGATGATGTCAATCCTGACAACACGATAGAATGTGCCTGATTGTATGTCGAGACGAGTGTGGAGGATGACGTGAGTGTTGTTGAAGACGTTCCATAATATATCTGCCCCGTTGCATTTTCATCTGTGAGCCATGTGATAAGTCCACGGCTATCGGTCACGACAGAACTCGTGACAGAGGTAATAATCGGTGCATCGTAGTCTGTCTCGTCAGTCGTGGTAGCAGAAAATTGTGTAGCCGAAGAAATATTGCCATTGATATCTGCACTTTGGATACTAAAATAATACAGCGTTCCTCTGAGCAGGCTGGTTGGATTAAATGAATGATTGGTGTTGAAATTATCATTGGTCAATGTAGATCCATACGCATTGCTGGTGCCATATTCGACTGTCGAACTTGCGGCTTCGTCGGTGGTCCATGCCAGCGTGATATTTGTTTCGGCAAGTCCGACATCTGTATCAGCATCAAACGTAATCACAGGGGCAGTAAGGTCTGCGGTGGTCATGAGGGAATAGTATGTTGCTATGCCTGCGATGACTTGTTTTTCGACACCAACGCCTGACGCAACATAAAAGAAATACGTCGTAGAAGGGGAGAGGCCGGTGAGGGTGACGGAATGCGATGTGATGCTCTCTGCCTGGCCAGCCTGAGTCGGAGCATCAAAACTGCTGTCGGTGCTGTAATAGACATACGAGTCTGCGGCTTCGTCACTGTCCCATGTGATGGTTGCTTGGGTATTCAGAATGGTAGAGACTGAGACATTAGAGAGTGTTGGACCCGATAAGGTGGTAAAGCTATACCCGCCAGGAGATTCGGTACTGGTGGTGGCATTGCCGAGTGGATCGATAGATCGCACTTGATAATAATACGTTGTATTAGGAGTGAGACCTGTCAAGATCACGGAATGCTGTCCGACGCTACTGGCCGTATCTTTCATCGTCGTCACGCCGACACTCGGCGCATCGGCAAAGTCGCTACTGGTGACAGTGAGATAGTCGACATACGAGCTTGACAATTCTGCGGTGTCCCATGTGATTTCTGCAGACACTGGGGTAATACTCGTGGACGTCACACTCGAAATGATTGGGCCTGCGGTATCACTTCCACCTTGTCCATCTGGTGCATCACTGACGACCGTGGAGTACTGAGAAATATTATCATTGTTATCTTCTGCTGTGACTTTGTAATAATATGTTGTTCCTGCACTTACGGTCGTGTCTATAATATAATTAATTGCTTTGTCTGTTTCGGTACTCAGAAGACTGTACGATTCTCCATCGGTAGAACGGTATAGATTGTATTGTTTGAATCCTGCTGCTGGTTCATTGATGGCTTCCCATGCGAGGAAGAATCTCCATTCACTTGTTTCAGAATTGGAAATATCTTGGTAGACAATATTTCGTGGGACTTCTGGTGTGACTGCCGAAGAAATAGATCCTGCCACAGAAGTATTACCAAATACATCGCGCATTTGATAATACACAGTATTTGCCGTGACACTTGCGAGTGTCCAGCTCGTGGTCGTTGCATACGCAATCCATGTTCCGGAGCTGGCATTGGTGCCGTCAGCAGAAAGATCGCTACTATTGGAAATCTTCATCTCTAGTCCTGCGAGTGTATCTTCTGTTACGGCAAACGTCAGTGTTGCTCCGGCGTCACTGCGTCCATCAGTCGTCACACTGACCACCGGATCCGTCGTATCGAACACAAATACATTTGATTCCCCATACCCAAGATTGTTTGCGGCTTCGCTATCATTTGCCACGAGACGTACTTTGAAATCTGTTCCATTATACTGATTGTTGTAACTACTCTTTGCATCCCATACCAGAGAATACTCTGTATAATTTGTCATGGTATTCTGGTCGATAGAAATACCTGCATCAAAGTCACCCGTCAGTGTCGATGTCGCTGCGGTTGCCCAGACTTCTGATCCAGAGGAAGAACAACTTGCTGTACAGTATTGGAGGCTGATACTGACTTCGCCTGGTGTTGCGCCGACATTGTTATCTGTATCTCTGACCTGGTAGGGCAGTATGATCGTTCCACTCGAAGACATTGCGACGGTGGACGTTGTGATACTAATATCTGGTGGTGCATTGACGACGTAGGTCAGGGTGACATCGCTGAGTGTGGGTGTATCTGATCCATCGGTATTGAGACGTACCAGGTATTGGATCCATTGATCATTCTCAGCATCAGTGAATCCTGCTGGTGGATTTTGTGCGCCAGAGCTATCGGTAAAGTATGTGCCTGCGCCACTCGGTCCTGTCCATTCTGTCCAGCTAGCTCCGTCTGCCGAAGTGCGAAGTTGGAAGGATACACTTGTGCCAGACGGTGCATTTTCTGTCCACGATACACCACCGATGACATTGGTTGCATCGCTCGCATCGTATGGATTTGAGATGAGTGTGCCTTCTGTATAGTTGTTGTAGTTGATCGTGACATCGTCGAGTGTTGGTGTGACGGCAGTATTGTTTGTAGAAAGATTTGCGCGGTATTGGACGTATCTATTACTGCCGAGTGCAGAGATATCTCCACCACTTGCGACAGAGGTGGTCCAGGCTGTCCACGTGCCATCTGGGCTAGCTGTATCTCCGGCGCGGATGTCCATCGTGATTGTTTGGGAGTTCAGTGTGGTGGTGTAGTCGAGTGTCGTCATGCCGGCGTGGGTGCCGAGGTCGATGATGTCGGAGGTGAAGGTGCCGGTGGAGTAGTAGGTGGCATCTAAAATGGCATCAAAATAACCAGAACCACCCACGCCTTTAACTTGAGTAAGAGTAGTCCGATCTGAAGTGGAACCATCGCCAGTCTGTCCAGCACTTCCCTCTCCCCATGAGTAGACAGTTCCATTTGATCTCAATAAAATTGCATGAGCTGTTCCGCCTCCACCCGCAATACTAATTACATTCGAAGAAATTGTAGTCCCTGCTAAATATATACTAGTACCCCAAGCACGCACAGTTCCATCTTGTAATAAAGCAAGACCAAAATCACTACCTGCAGCTATTTGCGTAACATTTGAGAGTGCGAGTTGTACAGGGATACTACCATAATCTGTAGTATCCCTACCCCACGCCCAAACATTTCCATTTTCATCTAAAGCATAGGCTTGATTACAACCGGCTACAATATCAATAATACCCATCAGGTTGCCAACACCTCCTTCTCCAACAACTTGTACTGGATAAAGTTGTTCTGTCGTCCCGCCATTACCAAGTTGACCAAGACCTCCATATCCCCAAGACCAAACAGTTCCATCAGATTTTAGTGCATATCCGCTTTGACAACCAGCTGCCACATCTATGGCGCCCAGAAGATAGCCCGAACCACCTACACCTTTAACTTGTACAGGATATGGGTTAGTATATGTTTTTGTTCCGTTTCCCATCTGCCCATAGTATCCATATCCCCAAGACCAAACAGTTCCATCAGTTTTAACAGCATTTGAATGTCTGTGGCCAGAAGCAATTTTACTTACACCTGTAAAAGGTGTTCCTGCTGAAGCCAATGCTTGCAATGGAGTATTGGAATCAATTGTGCTATGTGCAAGTTGTCCATCACTATTTCTTCCCCATCCCCATACTGTCCCATCAGATTTAAGTGCAAGTACAAAATATAAGACACCAGCAGATATATCCGTAATATCAGTAAGAGTACCTAATCCACCTTCTCCTACTACCTGTACTGGGGTTAGTTGTTGTGTGTTGGTACCATCTCCTACGCTTCCATATCCATTTGCTCCCCACCCCCAAACAGTCCCATCTGTACGAAGAATATACCCATTATAGTTATTTTTTTGAACCATAGGGTTAAAATAGATAGAACTTGATTCTAACCCCACACTCCCACTAGCAACCGTAGTCGTCGCAGTCGTACCAGCACCAAAATCTCCATCACTCGTCTCACTCGCAGAGGCAGACTGCGCAGTGAGTGTGAGCTCTGTACCCGCAGTGATCGTACTCGATGCACTGTCAAAATAATCCCATCCAGTTGCGTCTCCTGGATGAAGCCCTGTTGCTGTGGTCGAGGCACTGCCAGACCAGTCTGTCTGGGTGAAGGTGTAGGATGCGGCAAATGTAGGGATAGAATATTTGTAAAATACCGTAATACCAAATTGTACGAGGACAAACAAAAAGACAATTTGCGAGAGCATGGCTATGCGGAGAGGGCGGAATTCGCGACTTATGAGTCCGTGCCACATCGTTCGGAGGTTTGTCCAGATATTCACTTCTCCCTTCATGTACGATGGGATCAGCAGAGAAAAAAACCAAATCGGAAACAGGAAAAAGTTCTTGACATAGTGCAAGATGATCTGATTTCTCATGTACGCAAGACGCTTTTTGTCCTGATATGCGGGGCTACTTTCTTTTAGTGATTTGTAGGAGTTGAACATGCCATGCCATAGCCAGTAGTTGTCATTTTTAAACCGAAACACGGATGTATAATCCGGTTGTTGAGATGCTGATTGTGATGTTTTGGTTTCGGTTTGTTTACGAAGAAACATAACACTGCTTTGAGTGCTTCAAATGTATGGAGATTATACCATGTTTCAGCTATTTTTGTGAGGTCTGAAGTGGACAAAAAATCTAAAAATCATATAATCTAAAAATCTAGAAATTAAAAAAGCAAGAAAACAAAAAATAAGGAAAAAAAAATAAGGAAAAAAACATCACCGTGAGGTGATGTTTTCTGTGAGCCGTCATCCAGAATTGAACTGGAGA
The DNA here is from genome assembly GCA_002784795.1 of Candidatus Magasanikbacteria bacterium CG_4_10_14_0_8_um_filter_42_12. Classification (GTDB taxonomy): domain Bacteria; phylum Patescibacteriota; class Patescibacteriia; order Magasanikbacterales; family UBA922; genus UBA12086. Next base: position 544 of record PFLZ01000056.1, on the reverse strand, counting down.
CCTCATCCTTACCATGGATGCGCTCTACCAACTGAGCTATGACGGCATGAAAAAAATAAACAATAAACAGCAGGCAATAAACAATTTTGAGTAACGACTGTTTATTGTTTAGTGTGTATTGCTTATTTTTCGTGTGCGCGCCGAGGGATTCGAACCCCCGACCCTCTCGGTGTAAACGAGATGCTCTAACCAACTGAGCTAGGCGCGCATGATTTTATTTTTTATCTTTCCCTTTTTTAACATATACCCAACCCTCTCGGTGTAAATCCCGATTAAATCGGGACTCTAACCAACTGAGCTAGGCGCGCAGTATGGACAGTATCATACTGTCTTACGTTGTTTTTGGCAAATGAATGAGATACCTGACTTGTCCTACTTGGACGGAAGCAGGCGCGCTTTTTAGCGAAGATACTATACAAGAAATCATTCTGTTCGTCAAGGCTCTCTCTCATATGAAAGATTCTAAACTAGAAGCAACACTAATTTGGTAGAATTGGGGATATTCAGAGAAATGTGTTGTATGTCAAATAATTTAACGTATTAT
>PFLZ01000141.1 GCA_002784795.1 Candidatus Magasanikbacteria bacterium CG_4_10_14_0_8_um_filter_42_12 | reverse complement strand
ACCTTGAGAGACATCATCAATATTGGTAAATTCGTCACACCCGACGTGTTGTGCACTACATTCAGTACCATTGTCTGGAATAAAATAGAGTGGATATTCACTTGATTCAAAATTGGTTTCTTCTTGGCGGAAGGTATCGTATCCAACACAGGTGGATGGACAAAAGTTATCACCAACAACACCTGGGACAGCTTCTCCGCCACCAGCTGGTGCATAGGCTTCACAACCCACTTCTTCTGGTAGACAGACAGATGCGTAGGCATCACACCGTGGATCATCTGCCAGTGCAGCAATCCCGAGTGGCGTTGTAGGATAATTGACTTCTGGGCTAGCGTCAGTAAACGTTTCATCGTAACACCCGAGATAATTTGGTGCCTTTTTGAGATTTCTTTGTCTTGCCGTGTCTTGAATATACGCGCCTGTACCATCCTCTATATATGCACCAGTTGTACTATTTCGCTCGGCACCAATAAACTGTGTACACCCATCAGCAGAGTCTGGACAGGTATTTTCTCTATTGGTAATGCGATCATTGAGATACAACACCTGTTGTGCACCCGTTAGCTTGTCACCTACAGTGAGACTATTTGTTCCCACCCAGGTTGTTGTTGCTGTATTTTTTTCTGTTACATATGGCAAACATCCTACCGCACTGGCATTACAGCTACCATATTCGATGGTACGAGAGAGGTATGAGACCACCGCACTTGTTTCTTGATTGGTATAGGTCTTGCAAGAAGCAAACGCTGGTTCACAGGTGTCCCCTGGGAAAAACCATACGTTTTTTTCTTGTGTACAAAATCCATAAAATTTATCATCTACACAATTGCCGTTTTCGTCTTCGGTAATACATGTGGAAATATCAACACATTCTTCACGCCGTCGAGGAGACTCTGGCACGAGCAATTCAGGAGAATATACTCTATTTTCACATCGTGCATTTGGTGAACGGAGAATCCAGTTTGGATTGACCAGATGACAAAATGGGAAATTGGTAATGTCCGGCGTGATCGTTCCATCATTATTTGGTACTGGACACTCTTCAAATTTTTGTAAGACCTCGCCAATAGTCCAAGGGTTGTCCGGATCAGACCGTTGGGCTGCAATTTCCATACCCAGTGGCAAAATACGCGCCTTTCTCATTTTTTGGATATTTGAATAACACAAACTATCTTTATAACACGTGATTGATTCATTATCTGCCGTTCTTCGTGGTGAAATAAGCGGTGTATTTGGAGAAATAAATCCTTCTTTGAACACAGCATCATACAGGGTGAGTGGCTTTCCTATCAGCGCTCTGTCGATGGCGGTCTTCATGTCATTATTCATGACACAATTATTGAGACCAGGATTGTTTGGGCACACACTAAATTCAGCAAGAACATCATATTCTGAGGGATCCTTGATTCCTGTCCTTGCAGTCAAAAAGCTAAATGCTCGTTGTGCAACTTGTCGTTGGCTAATGACAGAATTGATAGCATAAAAATCAGCAACTCCTTGCCCACGCTCACGCTCTGATGGCACAAGACCTTGATTGAACAAGCGATTGAGCAGTTGGGATGTGAGTGTATTGAGGAATACAGAAGCCGCAGTTGGGATAACTTGCCAAAGTGATGATGCATAGAGTCCTGCAATTTGCTGCGTACTCTGTTCACCTTGATGTTTTCCTGTCAGCGTTTTTGCTTCTTCTCCAGCAATTTTTGCAGGGGTGTTGATATGCCCGCTGACCAAATCTGTCACACTCTTGAATCCTTCTCCGATAGTAGCCTCGAGAGCTGCTGCTTCTTTTTGTGCACTTTTGAGACTTTCGAGCTGTTGGAATGAACCGAGCGCATACCCAAAATCTGTTTGAGTCACATTTACTTCTGACGCAAAATCAGCTGCAGCATTGATGTCCACTCCTACGTCAACACCATCACTCCAGTTACTTTTAAGTTGTTGCCACGAACAACGTGCTTGTGGTCCAGATGCACTGGTCCCTGCGGTATTTCCCAGGCTCTTTCCCAGGCTCTTTCCCAGGCTCTTTCCAGCAGCAGTGACAGGGTTGTAAATTTGATCAAGACCTACTTTCAACTGCGCTTGCAATCTCAAATCAGGAGGTGCACACAGATTCACACCAAATCCCTCTCCCAACGATGCAATTGCTTCCCCAACAGAATTATTAGCAACACCTGCCAAATATTCATCAAAAGGTTTTTCAAAAATAAGTGAGCCTTGTCCTTTGCCACCAGCAGCGATATAACTCGCAGTATCATACGCAAGCGTACGCATAAAGTATGACGCCATGTTGACAAGAGAACCGAGCAACCCTTGCAAAATAGCTTGTGATATTTGATCACCAATTTTTTTTGTTTGCGCAGGGATATCAGCAGTGACGACAACAGGGCCTCCACCGATTGCCTTTACTGGCAGTGGTATCATTGCCCAGGTTGTTACTTGCAATGCCAAAACAAACAAAAGAATGTATTTCCCAATTCGCTGTTTCTTTTGTTGTTTCCCAAATTTTTTATCCATAGATTAGTTTGCCGATGCAATAATATCCTTTGTAACGGAGATGAGTGTTGCATCATCTATCTGATCCAGTTGTTCTTTGGTCATTTTTTTTGTGGTAATCAGCAACTGCCGTAATTCTTCTGGTTTATCAATGAGGGCTTGCAATTGCTCTGAGGTTACATCTGTTTGAGTAGGCACAGCAGCAGTCTCTTGTGGTTGTTGTGTCGTCGCCGCTTGTGACTTGAGGGCATTTTGCGCCAGATCTATGAGTTGATCATCGTTGAACTGTGCAAGTTCTTCTGCACTCAGTTGCCCAGATGCGAGGAGGGTCGCACGAAGTTTCGTAGGATCTCCGAGCAACGCGTTCATATCCAATATACCTGGCGCTCCTCCGGTTTGTTCTGCTCCCAAGATATTGCCACTCGTTTGAAATGCTTGATCAAAAATGGGATTGTCTAGTGATGCGCCGTCTACGGTCTCTGTGCCAGTCCCATCAGCACCAAACCCACAATCTTTTCCTTCTGGGCAGAGAGGATCTGTGCCATCATTGATTTCTTTTTTATCACTGATACCATCTGAATCTGTGTCTGCCAAATACGCACTGGTTTGATAAAAATTTAATTCTTCAAAATCATTCAAGCCATCTTTGTCAGTATCAATGCGCTGGAGTTTGAGCGATTCATCGAACTGCAATTGTGCTTGTTCAGCCGCACTAACTTTTGAACGAGTCTGAGTTACAAAAGGGCCATAGACGGTGGTGCGCAGTTGCAACACTCCCATACCAAGTGCCAAAAATGCAAACAAAAACATGAAGGTCACACCGACCTTCTGTCCGGTAGTTGTGCGTTTTGGATTTGGCGATTCTGCCATAATCAATTCTATGATCATAGTATACCAAAAAAACAAAAACACGAACAGTGGTATTGTTCGTGTTCGTGGATAAATATGATCTACAAAAATAATGGATAGTGGCTCATCGATACACAACACTCTTATACATTAGGTGTTCTCCTTTATTCTCTCCAACCTATCAATGACGTCTTCCCATTTTTTTACACTCAAATCCTCTGCTCGGACTCTTTCATCCCCAACGACATCACGAAGGACTCGCTTTACATTCTCGCCATCGATATGCAGTGTTTGGGAAAGATTCCTCCACAATTGCTTTCGCTTGTTCTGAAATCCTGCTCGGACATACCGAAAAAAGGTCTCTGCATCATCTCTGTCTTGTATATTCGTAATAGAGACGACTGCTGAATCAACCTTTGGTGCTGGCCAAAAATTCCCCTTGGTCACTTTTGTTACTATGTTTGGTGTTCCGTAGTACTGGATTGATATTGCCAAGACGCTCATATCGCCCGGCTTTGCACAAATTCTCTCAGCCACTTCCTTTTGTACCATGATAACAATCCTCTCTGGTTTCTGTTCTAATTCCAAAAGAGTTCGAATAACATTGGAAGTAATCTGATATGGTAGATTGGCGAGTACTTTGTATGAACTTCCGAGTTCTCCGCCCAAGGCGGATCCGCCTTGGGCGGACAATTTCTTATTTCCAATTTCTTTCAGTGCATTTCCCCACACAATTTCAATGTTCTTGAACGTACGTTGCTGTTCCTCCCAATATGCTTCCAACTTTTTTTCTATTTCAAATGCGATCACCTGCTGTACGTGTGGTGCCATAGCGAGCGTGAGGACACCAAAACCTGGGCCTATCTCAACCACAGTGTCTTCTGGCGTCAACTCCCCTGCTTCAATCATTTTATTGATGGGCGTTTCTGAGATAAGATAATTTTGTCCGTACTTTTTTGAAGGAGTGAGGAGATAGGTCTCGCAAAGAGATTTCAATTGTGTTGGTGATAAAAAGGATGACATGAAGATTCTTATTTCAGCGACGTCCGGACTATTACAACATACTTCCCTTTTCAAAAATCAGGTTACTCGTTTAATCCGCCCATCTCTTCCATGCACATATACCGTATTTCCATTTTTTTTCTGACGTAAAGCATGTGTCTCAGCTTCTTTTTGTGTACTAAATATTGCTTGCTGAACATTTCCAATTTTTTTTACTGCCCAACCATTCTCATTCTTTACCACATGAATACCTTTTCGCCCTCTTTGTACGGCTTTTGTATATGCCTGCAATGAAGCATTATGAGGTTTTTTTGGTGTTAATATTCTCTTTTTCATACGACAAAATCTTTTATTTCTCTTTCAGTATACTGAATATTTTTCAAAAATTCAATCAAGTTCTGTCTTTTGGAAAAAAGAAACTGCTCAAATTGAAGTCTATCTTTTTTGTATGAACTTTCAATCAGAATAATTTCTATTTGAGGATATTGAACAGCAATATCTAAAAGTGTCTTTCTTGAGCTTGCATGAGTACGAAAAAAATGCATATCTTCATACTGTCGTTCACGGCCCAAAAATGCAACGTATGATCTTCGCAAGTCATCAGGAATCACAGCATGAATAGAAACAATCTTATCAACGCTATGTACCTTTTTTATCTTTATCGATGCGCCAAGCAATGTAGGAAGTGTTCCGTCAAAAATAATAACGTCTTCATCCAATAAAAATGTATCAACATACTCAGTCTTTCCAGAAGCAGATCCACCAGACATCAAAATAATATTTTTACACATCTCTTTTCGCAGAATTGAAGAAAAGTTGCTATCGGCGATGCGAGCAGATTCTCTATGAACCAAATGTGAAGCCTTTGGATTATATCCAGGCAAGGTCTTTTTTATCTCATCTGCGGAAATAATGATGGCAGTACCTCCTTTATCTTTGTGCATATATATTCAATTGTATCTACTTAGCTTCATTCAACCCTGCACTACTATATCTATTCGATGCGTTCCAGAGGAGCCATCCACCATCAGTATACTTTTCCACCTTGTCTATCTGTGCTCGAATATTCGTGGCACCATAGACCGCACCAATGTTGAATGCCTGTATCCACGGTCGAGCTTCTGTTTTTGTATTTTGAAAGTACGGCATTCCCTTTTGCATACCATTTTCTATGACAATACCAGGAGATGCAGCAGGATTTGAAAGGCCAAGATGTCCAGAAGGGTAATGGGATGGATACATCATGGGAGAGACGTAATCCACATTGCCAACAGCATCTTCGAGACGCTGACCTATATTCATGCCATCGTGCCGCTCCATAACGAATCCAAACATATCGAGCGACGTCCATACCGGTTCATCTGAAAGCTCCTCACCTAGGAATGTATAAAAATGGCGCATGACATCATATTTTGGTTCATCGCCATTGGTGTATACAACATTGCTCATATTACCATCGGACGGAAATCGGACATAATCAAATTGCACTTCATCAAAACCAAACGCAATGACTTCTTTTGCAACGTCTACATTGTATTGCCACACTTCTTCTTTTGTTGGATCAACCCAAGCAAGACCTTTAGTATCCCGCCACAGTCCCCCACTTTTTGCACGGATGGCCCAGTCATGTTTTTTTTCTGCAAGGACAGGATCTTGGAAGACTGTCTGACGTGCTATTACATAAATATTGTGTGTATGAAAATCATCTACAATTTTTTTGATATCCCCAAGTCTATCTTTATCGGTGCCAAGTTCATTTACAAGTTCAAGTTGACTATCATACAACGTATACCCTGTGTAATCTTTTATATCGATGACCACCGCATTGAGTTCTGTCGCATCAATCAAATCAATAAGACGTTGTCTCGACGTATCATTGCTGGCCGTATATGCTGTCAGATAGATCCCTTTTACTTCACGTTTTTCAGGTTTTGCTTTTTCCTCCTTTTGCGCTTGATACAATTTTACTTCCAGTGCATCTTTTGGTGCTTCGTCAGCTACACCATAAAAATAATAACTTCCGGTCTCTGTCGTCACCTGGATCCATTGCCACCCAACGCCGGCAGTCAAAAAAGCTGTAACAACTAAAAATATAGGAAAATAATATTTTGACGTATGAAACATACCAAAATAAAAAATTAACTAAACAATACAAGTTCTCCTTCACGAAGTACTTCCAGTGTACCATCTTCATGGATTCTCACAATAGTCGAAGGGCTTTCATGTGGGAGTTTTCCACCATCAATCACAATATCCGGCTGTACGAGCTGATGCTCAAACATGGCGAGAACATCTTTGATGTCATACGGACTTTCATGGGTAGAAATATTTGCAGACGTCGATACAAGCGGACCATCTATGGCCTTGCAAAGCGCTTTTGCAATAGGGTGTTCGGTAATGCGAAAGGCAACCGTGCCATCTTCTGCTATCACGCCTTTTGCGAGCGTCGAATCTGGGCGGGCCTTTGTCACCACTGTCAGCGGACCTGGCCAATATTTTTCTTCAATCTCAAACAGTGTTCTTGAATCAAAAACGTGTTCAAGCATAACAGAAAGATCGTGTACTACCACAAGCACGGGTTTATTGCGTTGTCTTTTTTTGATATCAAAAATGGTATCAACAGCGGACTGATTTGTCGCATCACAGCCAAGGCCATAGCATGTTTCTGTAGGATAAACAATGGTTTGTCCGGCAGATAACGCTTTGGTGAGAGATGAAATGTCTAGTGATTGTGTATCAATAACGTTCATAGAACAATTGCTACGTGCTACGTGTTACATGTTTTGTGACTTTATCCAACGCAAATACGCTTCAATAAAATCATCGATCTCTCCATTCAGTACCCGCACATCATCTGCTGTTTCATGCTTTGTTCGGACATCTTTTACTAGATGATATGGGTGCAATACATAATTGCGAATCTGATTCCCCCACTCTGGACTTTTATGTTCACCACGAAGTTTCAATCGTTCTTCCTCTTCTTGTTCTTCCTGAAGCTTTTGCAATTTTGCCTGGAGCACACGCATGGCACTTTCTTTGTTCTGAACCTGAGACCGTTCATTTTGACATTGCACCGTAATACCTGTAGGAAGATGCACAATACGAACCGCAGAATATGTCGTATTCACACTTTGTCCGCCTTTCCCTCCAGACATAAAGGTATCGACTCGCAACTCTTTTGGATCAATGACTACTGCATCTCCTATCTCCATTTCTGGGATGACTTCTATCGAAGCAAATGATGTATGTCGCATGCCTTCAGCATCAAACGGAGAAAGTCGCACGAGGCGATGCGTCCCATGCTCACTTTTTAGATGGCCAAAAGCATATCTTCCCTCCACTTCAATCGTTGCGGATTTGATTCCCGCTTCTGCCCCTTTTGATTCATCGAGCAATGTTGCCTTCCAACCTTTTTTTTCAACAAATCGAAGAATCATTCGCTCTAGCATCTCTGCCCAATCTTGCGCTTCTGTGCCTCCACTTCCCGCTTGAATAGTGACAAGCGCATTGTCTCGATCATGCCTGCCATCAAAGAGTAAGATGAATTCAAGTGTTTCAAACTGCACTTCAAGACTTGTTATTTTTTTATCTATTTCTGATTCCATGTCGGCATCAGGAGAATCTTCCAGTTCCTGACTCAAACTAAGCAAGCCATCAACTTCATCTTTCAATGACTGCCACGTATCTATTTCTGATTTCAATTCTTCATGACGTTTGCTAATCTTGGTAGCCTGCTCTGTATCATTCCAAAACCCTTCTGCTTGCATAGCTTGCTCAATTTTCTTCAACTCTTCCTTTTGTCCATCAATATCCAAAAGCGCCCACGTAGACGTGATCTTTTCTTGCAATGTCTGTAAGTGCTCTTTCATAGTAGAGGTATCCTATAGGAAAATGAGGTATATTTCAATACTGCCGATACAGAACAAAAAAAAGACGACTCATATTCTGAGCCGTCTTTTTCCTTTCTACAATGCAACCCCACCTCCTATCCTCCTCCCCTTATACAGGGAGGAGGGACGTACTAGGAACGTTTAGGTTCCCTCCCCTTTTTAAGGGGAGGGTTAGGGAGGGGTTGTCGCATTACGACAATATTACTTTTTCCCTGCAACGATTTCTGCTTCAATATTCTTTGGAACTTCTTGGTAGTGAGAAAATTCCATCGCATATGCAGCACGACCTTGGGTCATAGAGCGAAGATTGTTGACGTACCCAAACATTTCTGAGAGAGGTACTTTTGCGCGGATAACTTTTGCATTTCCACGATCTGTCATTTCTTCGATGGTTCCACGCTTTGAGCTAATATCTCCAATAACGTCTCCCATGTGCTCTTCTGGTGTTGTAACTTCTACCTTCATGATAGGTTCCATGACAACAGGAGTAGCAGCTTTTGCCGCAGCCTTGAATGCCATACTTCCTGCCATTTTAAAGGCAATTTCACTTGAATCGACTTCATGGTATGAACCATCGTACACCGTTGCTTTGATATCGAGCATTGGATAGCCGGCAACCACACCTTTGTCCATGGTTTCTCGAATACCTTTTTGGATAGCTGGAATATATTCTTTTGGAATAGCACCACCTTTGATATCATCAATAAATTCAAATCCAGTTCCATCCTCTTTTGGTTCGATACGAAGCCAACAGTGACCAAATTGTCCACGTCCACCAGATTGTTTGACGTATTTTCCTTCTGCTTCTGCAGAGTGTTTGATCGCTTCACGGTAGGCAACTTGTGGTGCACCGATATTTGCTTCGACACCAAATTCTCGTTTCATACGATCGACGAGAATATCGAGGTGCAATTCTCCCATACCAGAAATAATGGTCTGGAGTGTTTCATCATCAGTATGCACCTTGAAGGTTGGATCTTCTTCTGCAAGTTTTTGCAGTGCCATACCCATTTTTTCCTGATCTTGCTTTGTCTTTGGTTCAATAGCAATATGGATAACTGGTTCTGGGAACGTAATTTTTTCAAGAACAAGCTCACGATTTTCTGCACAGAGTGTATCACCCGTGGTTGTCTTTTTGAATCCAATTCCAGCAGCGATATCTCCTGCAAACACTTCATCTACTTCTTGACGACTGTTCGCATGGAGCATGACGATACGACCAATACGTTCTCTTTCACCAGATGTCGTATTCATGACATAACTTCCTGCTTTGACAGTACCGGAATACACACGAAAGAATGTCAATTTTCCAACGTATGGATCCGTTGCCACTTTGAATGCGAGTGCTGCAAATGGTGCACTATCATCAGCCACAACATCTGTCTTTTTTTCTTCATCATCTGGATCTGTTGCAATGGCAGGTGGGACATCGAGTGGAGACGGGAGTGAATGCACGACTTCATTGAGTGCAAGCTGTACACCAATGTTTGCCAATGCAGATCCACACATGACTGGGTAGATATCATCTGCAAGGACAAGTGTTCGAAGACCAATTCGAATTTCAGGAACACTCAACGATTCTCCGCCAAGATATTTGTTCATGAGATCATCATTTGCTTCGGCAACTTTTTCTATCATGATGTTTCGGTATTCTGTTGCCTGTGCTTTCATATCTTCTGGCACAGGAATTTCTACCATGTTTTCTCCGAAGTTTCCTTCAAATGTGTATGCTTTTTCTTCAACAAGATCGATGATACCAGTAAATTCAGATTCTTGTCCGATAGGCAACTGGATGGCAAATGCTTTGTCAGAAAGACGCTCTTGAATAGATTTCAAACTCATATAAAAATCCGCACCCATCTTGTCCATTTTGTTGACAAAACACACACGTGGGACATGATATTTGTCTGCTTGGCGCCATACCGTTTCTGACTGTGGCTCTACCCCCTGAGATCCATCAAATACCGCAACAGCACCGTCAAGCACACGAAGTGATCGTTCTACTTCTACGGTAAAGTCAACGTGCCCTGGTGTATCGATGATGTTGATGCGATGTGCCACAGGTTCTACACCTATCGTCGGTGTCCAAAAACAAGTCGTTGCCGCACTGGTGATAGTGATACCACGTTCTTTTTCTTGTTCCATCCAGTCCATGTCAGCTTCACCAGAATGAGTTTCCCCAATCTTATGTTTTTTTCCTGTATAAAAAAGGACGCGCTCGGTAAACGTAGTTTTCCCTGCATCGATATGCGCCATGATCCCGATGTTTCGGGTTCGTTCGAGTGTATATTCTCTAGGCATAGGTCAAAGTGTAAAAGATACGTATCCTGTGATATCCAGATAATCTAGATATACAGATTGATACTAAGAAAGTTGAATTATACTATATCCGAAAATCTGAATTATCCGAATATCTGAATGCAATTATCTGCGTCGTGCGAAGTGGGCAAATGCTTTGTTTGCTTCTGCCATACGGTGAACATCATCACGTTTTTTCATTGTACCACCAGTACCTTCGAGAATATCAAGAAACTCTGCAGAGAGTTTTTCTGCCATAGATCCTTTTCGTGATCGTGCTGCTGCGATGATCCATCGGAATGCGAGGGAATCTTGACGATTACCAACAACAGGCATTGGTACCTGATAGTTTGCACCACCAACTCGGCGAGAACGAACCTCGACTTGTGGTTTTGCCGTATTAATAACTTGTTCAAAAATCTTTACAGGATCTTCACTTTTTTTTGCCTTCACAAGTGTAAGGGCATCGTATACGATTGCTTGTGCAACAGACTTCTTTCCACGTTCCATCAAAAAATTGATGAATCGTCCAATGAGCTCGTTTCCATATACTGGATCCGGCATTGGGACACGCTTTGGTGCTGCTTTTCCTCTAGACATAAAACGTTATTTCTATTTAAATCGCTCTTACTGAGCTTACGGATTACTGATAATCCTGATTTACGGATTGGATAATGGATTATTTCTGACTTGCGCATGCAGATATCAGTACATCAGCATTATCCGTTATCTGTAAGTTATGCTTTTTTCGGACGTTTTGCTCCGTATTTTGAGCGACTTTGCTTTCGTCCGTCGACGCCTTGGGTGTCATAGACACCACGAACGATATGATAGCGAACACCCGGAAGATCTTTTACACGACCACCACGGATGAGTACGATACTGTGTTCTTGAAGATTGTGACCTTCTCCCCCGATATATGCGATGACTTCTTGTCCGTTTGAAAGACGAACTTTCGCAACTTTTCGAAGCGCAGAGTTTGGCTTCTTTGGGGTCATGGTGTATACCTTTGTACACACACCACGTTTGAA
>PFLZ01000023.1 GCA_002784795.1 Candidatus Magasanikbacteria bacterium CG_4_10_14_0_8_um_filter_42_12 | reverse complement strand
TCGCGTGTCCAGTAATTAGGCTTGTTTTTCTTCATCCTTTTCATCAGCAGAAGGTTTTTCTTCATCTACGACTTCTCCTTCTACAGCTCCATCATCTTTCTTTTTTTCCGATGTTCCTTCAGCTGGAGCACCAGCAGACGAAGCTGCTTGTTCTTGTTGGTACATCTTCATCCCAACGGCTTGTGCCGCAGTAGACAGTTCTTCTGATGCAGCTTTGATAGCCTCAACATCATCTTTTTCTTTTGCATCTTTTACTTTTGCAATAGCGTCATCAATTTTTTTCTTTTCATCATCTGTCACGTCTATTTTTTTCTCTGCCACATCTTTCATCATTTTTTCTGTGGTGTAGATCATGGTGTCGGCAGTATTTTTGATATCAATCATCTCACGTTTTTTCTTGTCTTCTTCTGCGTGTACTTCTGCATCTTTTTTCATCTTTTCAATTTCCTCTTCACTGAGTCCTGAAGATGCTTCGATACGAATAGATTGTTCTTTTCCAGTTCCTTTATCTTTTGCAGAAACATTGAGAATACCATTTGCGTCGATATCAAACTTCACTTCAATCTGTGGCACGCCACGTGGTGCTGGCGGAATCCCGTCGAGCATGAAGCGTCCGAGAGATTTATTGTCCGCTGCCATTTCACGTTCTCCCTGCAAAACATGGATTTCTACACTTGGCTGATTGTCAGCTGCAGTAGAAAAGACTTGTGACTTGCTCGTAGGGATCGTGGTATTTCGTTCGATCAGTTTTGTAGACACGCTTCCCATGGTTTCGATACCAAAGGAAAGTGGTGTGACGTCGAGAAGCAAAATATCTTTTCCAAGATCTCCCTGAAGCTGTCCACCCTGAATCGCAGCACCCATAGCAACCACTTCGTCTGGATTGACAGTAACATTTCCTTTCTTTCCAAAAAACTCTTCCACTTTTTGCTGAACGAGTGGCATACGTGTCATACCTCCTACAAGCACGATTTCATTGATATCACCTTTTGACATGCCGGCATCGTCAAGTGCTTTCTTTACAGGGACCATTGTTCGCTCTACGAGATCCATGGTAATTTCTTCGAGCTTCGCGCGTGTGAATTTGAGATTCAAATGCTTTGGACCGTCAGCACCCTGTGTGATGAATGGTTCATTGATTTCTGTTTCATTTGTACTAGAAAGTTCAATCTTTGCTTTTTCCGCAGCATCCTTTACACGTTGTTTTGACAATGGATCTTTTGAAAGATCAATGCCTTCGGTCTTGTTGAATTCTTCGATAATCCATTCAATGATTGCTTTGTCAAAGTCGTCTCCACCGAGGTGCGTATCACCATTGGTAGCGAGTACTTCTACAGTAGCAGCATCAGTCTCTGCGTCGTGAGAAATATCGAGAATAGAAACATCAAATGTTCCACCACCAAGATCGTATACGGCAATTTTTTGTTCACCTTTTTTATCAAATCCGTATGCAAATGCCGCAGCCGTAGGTTCGTTGATCACACGGCTCACGGTAACACCAGCAATCGTTCCAGCATCTTTTGTTGCTTGTCGTTGTGCATCGTCAAAGTACGCTGGCACAGTCACGACGATTTCACTAATATCATCACCGATTTTTTCCTTTGCGTCGGCAATAAGCTTTTGCAAAATCATCGCACTGATTTCTTGTGGGGTATAGTCCTTATCCCCCATTTTCACCTTCGCACGTTCACCATCTTTTACAATAGTATATGGTACATGTTTTTTTACTTGCTCTACCTCTGGATCCTCAAATCGGCGACCAATAAGACGCTTGATAGAATACAATGTTCCGCCTGGATTGGTCACGGCCTGGCGTTTTGCGAGCTGTCCGACAAGACGCTCTCCAGTCTTACTGATTGCCACGATAGAAGGCGTCGTGCGATTTCCTTCTTTGTTCTCCAGTACTTTTGGCTGACCACCTTCGATGATAGCCATACATGAGTTCGTTGTTCCAAGGTCGATTCCGAGAATTTTTGACATAAATTTCTTAATTAGTTTATTGGATTATTAGTTTATTTGTTAATTGATTATTGAGGCAAATGATTACTCCACAATTTCCAGTAATCATCGTCTCTAGCGGGAAATTCACTGTTATTGGAATACATCTCATTTTGTATTTGATAGGCATCAATCCAAATCTCTTTATCTGATATACCTTCTTTCAAACCAAACCTAGGTGGTCGCATCGATATTTTTCCAAATCGTTCACATTCTATACTTACTTGTCCTAGCCAAAAATAAGTCTTTGCAATTTCTGCTCCATTAAAAGTAGAAACCATTGGACCAAATGGATGATCCTTAATTTCAATTGAAATTAAAACATCGTGAGCATCCAAATATTCTTCCAATTTGGAAATATATCTCTTAACCAAATCATCTGTTGGCCTTTCCTTAAAAAAAATATCCATATAATTATTTTTAATCTCTCCTGGGTCTAATTCCCCGCCCCTCTGGGGCGTG
>PFLZ01000021.1 GCA_002784795.1 Candidatus Magasanikbacteria bacterium CG_4_10_14_0_8_um_filter_42_12 | reverse complement strand
CTCGGGCATGCGCTGATTAATTTGCGTGTCTTTGTTGGAAACTCTGTATGAGTTCATTGCTAAAAACAGTATACCAAATTCTAGCATGAAAACAGAACGTGTCTGTGGACAGAATTTATTCAATAATATTTCTAAGTGCCAATCCAATGCTCACAGACATACGTGGTCCGAGCTCAGACAAAAGTGGTTTCAACTCTTGCTGGTATACAATAGGTGCCCACGGATCTCCCACAAACACGCGCATATCGAATGTTTGCTCAAGCCTTTTTTTGAGTGGAGGAAACACTGATGAACCACCGGTCAATACAATTTTTTCTGGACGTTTTCCCTCATTACCAGACTGACTGAGAAACAAGTCAAAACTGTATTGCACTTCTTTCAAAATCGGGTCCAGTACGACATCAAACACAGACAATGTTTTTTCATCCCACGATATCATCCCAACATCCCCTTTCATCACATCTACCAACGTGGGATCCACACCAAGTATGTTTGACAGGACGGTATCAATATTATCACCTCCAACCTGGATACTTCGATGCGTCATCGGCAATCCCTTATCCATGATAAAAAAATTCGTCCGCTCTGCACCGACATCTACGACCATCATGGTGGCGGTTTCTTTGCCAACCAGCGAGCGTTCGATGGCAAATGCTTCTGTTTCTAATTCACGAAGTTGTAAACCGGCTTTTTGAAAAATAGCAGAATAAAAAGCAACCAATGTTTTTGGCGCCGCAGTCACGAGGACGCGCATATATTTTTCATCTTTGTTTGTGCTCGGGATTTTTTGGTGCACGACTTGCATTTCTTCGAGTGGCCGCGTCAATACTTTTTTGAGTTCTGCATTGATATACGTCTGGATGTCAGATTCTTTTTCTACTTTTGGGAGCGTAACGATCGTATGAAATACATGAGACACAGGAATACTCGCAGTCGCAAGAGTCGTAGTCACACGAGCTTCTTTCATGAGGCGCATCAAAATCTCGGCATATCTATCCACACGTGGATCACTCTCTCCATATATGAGTGGGGTGTCTTTTTTTTCGCCATTTGTTTGGAACGTACTACTGCCAAGCATTTTTCCTTCTTGCGAAAGTTGTTCTGGAGACTTGTCAGAAAAATCAGGCAAATGAATATCAATAGCACCGTCAACAATCCCATATGTCCAGAGCTGTGGACGTCCTTTTGTTTTATTGAGTTGGACTATCTTGATTCCGTACGCACCAATATCAACACCAAGGAATCCATTGTCTTTTGAAAATAAACTCATACATCGTTGAAAAAGTTTGTTGTGCTAAGTATAGCATAAAATAAAATACGTGTGTACTCTTTTCAATACATTGTCACATTGTTATCGTTCGCTTCGCTCACTTATTGTTACATTGTCGGTTTATTGCGAAGATTGCAGTATAATAACAATGAAGCAATGTAACAATGTATATTCCTTTACAGAACACACCTCCGCACTCTATACTGTAGCTACTAAATACGACATCATTATGCTTTCACTTTACAACACCGCGACAAAACAAAAAGAACCATTCTCCCCTCTCGACGATCACACCGTCGGTCTGTATACCTGTGGTCCGACAGTCTACAATTATGCACACATTGGCAATCTCCGAACCTACGTCTTTGAAGATATATTGCATCGAACACTAAAGTATCATGGCTATGATGTCACGCATGTCATGAATATCACGGACGTCGGGCATCTGACAGACGATGGAGATAATGGAGAAGACAAAATGGAAAAAGGTGCGAAACGAGAAGGAAAAACGGCGTGGGAAATTTCAGATTATTATACAAAAATGTTCAAGGAGGACATGAAGGCACTGAATATCCTCGAACCAACGATCTGGTGCAAAGCCACAGATCATATTCCAGAACAAATTACACAAGTGCAAACACTCATTGATGCAGGCCACACGTATGAAACAAGTGACGGTATTTATTTTGATACGACCACCATCGATGATTACGGCAAACTCGCAAATCTAAAAAATCAAGATCTTGAAGCGGGATCGCGTGTCGAAATGGGAGAAAAAAAGAATCCACATGATTTTGCATTGTGGAAATTCAACAAGCCTGGAGAAAAAAGGCAGATGGAATGGGAAGCTTTCGGCAAGAAAGGATTTCCCGGCTGGCATATAGAATGTAGTGCCATGGCGACGAAATATCTTGGCAATCAATTTGATATTCACTGCGGAGGTATTGACCACATCCCAGTGCATCATACAAATGAGATTGCGCAGGCAGAAGCAGCAAGCGGTGTGAAGCCGTGGGTGAAACTCTGGATGCATGGCGAATTCTTAATAGTTAGCGCAAGTAAAGATACTAGCCAAACTTTTATAAATAGTACCCACTGCTGCCCCTCTTGTAAGAGTAAAGTTATTGTTAAAAACAATAGTGAATATATAGAAAAAAAACTGGAAGATGGTTCCACCCTTCTTGAAGTATATTGTCAAAATTGCGAAATTAATTTTTCCAGTGGCATACTCATAAAAAAAATGTCCAAGTCCGAAGGAAACTTCCTCCGCATGCAGACGCTCCTCGACAAGCACATCGATCCCCTCGCCTATCGCTATTTCCTCTTGCAAACACATTATCGCAAGCAACTCACATTCAGCTGGGAAGCACTCGAAGGTGCAACGGCAGGGCTAGAGCGATTGAAACGTCTCGTTACGAATATTTCAGACCATGCAGCGGGCGATCCTCATGTACGAGAAGAATTTTTGAAAGCAATCAACGATGATCTCAATACACCAGAAGCACTAGCAGTATTCTGGACAGAATTGAAAAACAATCGCATTGATCGCGACATGGCAATAGAATTTGACAAAATCCTCGGATTGAAACTTCACGAAGTAAAAAAAGAAACTATCGAAATTCCAGAGGAAGTACAAGCGCTCCTAGATGAAAGAAAAGTTGCCCGCACAGAAAAAAATTGGAGTGAAAGTGATAGATTGCGTGATGAGATTGCTGAGCTTGGTTTTACTGTCAAAGATACTGGAGAGGGGCAGGAAGTTGACAAGAATTAATTTTATTCAGCTACTTTTAAAAATATATGGGACAAGGAAAAGACAGAAACGAACCTTGTCATTGCGGAAGTGGCAAGAAACAAAAAAAATGTTGTGCTGATAAAAAACCAAGAGAAACTAGTTTGTTGATGGATATGGGAGAAAAAAAGGTAATTAATCGACTTAAATTTGATAAAAAAGGACAAGTCACCTTGTTAACTGACGAGGTAACACAAATTCCCAAGACGGCTAAACTGATACGTTCTCTTAAAAAGAATAAAAATAAAGGAATCAAGCAAATATTCAATGTGCCACAGGATACATCTGACATGCGACTAGATCTATCCTCAATTTTACTGGTCGATTTTGTTTATTTTATAGATACCAATACAACAGCCGAAAAAATTAATGGCAAATACATGTCTGTTTCGGTAGTTCATATATACAAAATTCAAGGAGAAGAATTAATTGGCATTGATTCAATTACAAAAAATTTCTCGCATGAAGAAAAAGGTATAGGGGAAAAAATTGGCATTATTGAATTACTAAAACTTTTAGACCCACAAACAAAACCATGGGATGTCATACCTCCCAAAATCACTATTATTACTGATCATGATCTGGGAAATTTAGCAAAATATAATTCAGGTGAATTGCCATTATCAATAGAACACAATGTATATTTGCCTCCAAATATACAATTGGCTTATGCAAGTGCCGACAAAAGAAATGACAGCGTCTTAAATAAAATTATCAGTCAGTGTGATCAAGAAGCAACAAAAACACTACACAACCGAAGAAGCAAAAGAAGTAGCCTCAACAATCGGGATAAACTGGGACACGGTCAAATTTGATCTCGAACAATTCACCAACGGCATGAATGTAGAAGCAGAACATGGGAAAAATGATCCAGAGACAAATGTCACAAACGACGATCCTATCATCACTGGCAAAATCGCCTGGGCACATTTGAAAGAATTTGCAGATTATTATATTCGTCTAGAAAAAATGGAAAAAGAAGCAGAGGCAGAAATGGAATAATTACAACATATGAAAACTTGGTATCGTGCACTTTCAAAAAACAAGAAAATTGTTTTTTTGAGTACGTCCATTCCCCTCTCTATTCCCGCTGGCGGTGTAATTGGGTTTATTCTGGGACTCATGTCTATTACCTTTGTCCCGACTTGCCCTACCGCGACAGGATTTCAGAGTTGTGCCGTATTCCACGGAATGATTGGCTACGAAGCTACGAGCACAATTGGGTTTTGGATTGGATTAGTGTTGTTTCCACTATCTTACATCGCACTATTATTCTATTTTGAATATAAAAATAAAAAAGCACCCTACTCAGGTGTATAAAAAATGTTTTGGAAGAGGCGGCCCGATGCGTGATCGGGCCGCCTCTTGGTGTTCGCGGGCGGCTACTTCGAGATGCCGAGGTTGGGGCGAATCTGCCGCAACATCTCTTTGCCGTCTGGCTTCCGCAGCTTGATCGCTTCGAGAATGTGCGTCGTAAAGTCCTCAGACGCAACGTTGCTCTCGGAGAGACGAAAGACAGGCAACGTTCCCGGCGGTGACACCGGCGGGGCATCACCCTCTCGAATCTGGATGAAGTACTGCTTTTTAGGCAGGTGCTCCTCCACAGACAGAATGTAAACCAGACAATGATACACTGTTCTCCCTCCTGTTCTGCCACACCAACGCAGTGCGGACACATGAATATACACAAAATCCCTCCTTTTGTCAATGTAAAACAAAAGCAGCCCAATCTTTACCTATACCTACAACGAGCAAGAGAGTATGTACATGTTATCTGTACAAACGTGCTTGCCCTCCGTAGCTTTAGCAAAGGATGGGCTGCTTTTGACTGACCCCGACACTCGCTTGATGGATGGCCCCGAAGATCGGGGTAGCCATACGTCGCGAAGACATCAGGAAGGCGGTGTGCCGGTCACTCCCGAGGAATCGCCACCAGGGTGACTACACGGATGACACAAGTACCGACTCTTCTGTAATCGGTTCTCTCCCTCCGAACACGGTTCTGACGTTCTAAAGACCGAAGTGCCTTGTGGACTCGAATGCCAGAACACTGTTTGTCTTTATACATCTCATCCAGCAGAGTCAGCAGCTTCATCCGATGATCAGTACTATGCACGACCAAGTCATAGATAGTTGACTGGATCTGCTTTGACACAGAGACACTGCGCCAGATGATCCCGATGAGCGAGAGTGCAGCCACGACGATGAGCAAAATGACAGAGAACGACATCTTAAACCTCCACTTCTAGATCGAGATCGATAAATGTGCTGATACCCTCTTCCTCAGCACACAATCGCACGATGTTCTTGAAGTCCTGCAGTGATTCTGCAAAGCCGTAAAAGAGCCAGACATGACCAATCCCAAACGGAGGGTCGTCTCCCATGGTATAGGCCGCACAAATCTCCTCACAGAACATAAAAAAGACACACCAGAACGGTTTCCTTTTCTTCCTCATCGCTCTCCCCCTTCGTTGTGGTATGAAGATATAATATTGGTCAATTAGCGGCCTGTCAATACAATATTTACTGATGACTGTCATCTATGCCCATACGACAGATTGATGAAATAATCTTTGAAAACGAATTTGAGAAAACAAAACTACTTGCAAAAAACAAGCGTTATAAAACAAAAAAAGTTCATTTCTGAACTTCTTTTGACTTCCCCCGACACCTCCTTGCTGATTGTTCTCGACGAACGAGTTCAGTCAGACGCTGGATGCGTCGGGAATCACAGTGAGAATCCGAACCGTTGAGATTCGTCTTCCGATCTCGCGGGGTTCGTACCTGTCACTCAGACGCTGCTGCTGCCGCAGTACCTCGATCTGACGACTGATTCGAAGACAACTCCACTCCAGCTGGAGCATGAGGCTCTCCTGATCAAGTTCAGATCGTGGACTTCTGTCGATGATCTCAAAGACCACGCGACGGATGCGAAGATTGTTCACCCATCGACTGAACAGCCAGAGAATGAGCAGAGCAATCACGACAAACACTGAAATAACGTGCGGATCCATAGGATTCCTTCCGAAACGAGTTGATCAACACCATACCACTAAAATTGGTTAGAGTCAATGTAAATGCAAATCACTTCCACCTTCTTTTGTCCACTATTGTTACGTGCTACATGTTCCGTGTTTCGTGAAAATTATGCTATACTATGCATGCATTGTATTTTCCCTATGGCAGACGCTCCGATTCGGAAAGAAGAAACAGCGCCACAGATTCCTTCGGCGTCTTCTTTTGATATAAAACGACCTGAAGCGGCTCGTACAGAACAGATGCCACAACAAGAGAGTGAAAAAACTCCAGAACAACAGCCCATCGAAACGCACACAGACGAAGGATTTCTCGACGAAGCGATAGATGGACTACGCTCAAAACTTCGCCGACCAAAAAAACAAAAAAATACGATTATTCCACAAGTCCGTGATGAAGTGACAGTAAAAGTAGAAAAAATAATGGAAGAAGGAATGGCAGATGCCTTCAAAGAACTCAATCCGATAGAACGACAGGAATTCAAAATAAAAGGTGAAGAAACGGCGCTTCAAATTCGTGAACTGCTCAAAGCAACACATGTAAAAATAAAAAAAATATTCAAACTCTTGTTTGAATGGCTAAAGATGCTCCCGGGAATAAATAGATTTTATCTTGAACAAGAAGCAAAAATAAAAGCTGATAAAATCATGTCGCTCAAAAATCGCGACGTTGATTAGATTATTTGTGTATTCGTTTATTGGTATTTGCTACATATAGTCAGGAGTAAAAACAACGCAAAATTCATATACTTTGCAAAACAAAAACAAATCAACCAATAATCCAATCAACCAGTCAACTTCCCTATGTTTCAACTTTTTGCCACGAACGAATTTGCGCCGATTCCGACCCAATCTTTTTTTTCGTCTGACAATGCATTTTTTCTTATTGTTATCGCCCTGATATCTATCGGTGTGGTCGTGGCGGTCTTGTATATACTGCGCGCATTTCTTCATACAAAAACGAGATCCGACAAAGCATTCAATCGTGTCGTATTGCAAATTCTCGTTCCAAAAGAACGAAAATCAGAAGGCCAGGGAGGCCAAGTTGGAGGTGAAGATCGTCTCGAACAAGTAAAGGAAGAAATCGGTATCACCGAGACCTTTTTTGCAGCCATTGCAGGATTGAAAGCACAGCGCGGTATCAAAAAATGGCTCCACGGACGTGATGATCATTTTTCATTTGAGATGGTGGCACACGAAAATCTTATCTATTTCTACATCGACATCCCAAAAAAAATGCAACAATTTATTGAACAACAAATTCATGGTCAATATCCGTATGCAGAAATAGACATCATGACGGATTACAATATTTTTTCTGAAACAAGTAGTATTATCGGCGCATATCTCGTGCCAACTCAAAAAGGGTTCTTCCCATTCAAAAGTTACAAAGTAATGGAATCAGACCCGCTCGGAAGTATTCTCAATGCACTTGCAAAAGCAGAGTCAGACAATAGCGCCCTCGCTATTCAATTTGTTGCACGTAGTGCTCACAAAAAATGGCGCAGAAAAGGGATCAACGTGGTTCGTGAAGTAAAAAAAGGAAAACGATTTGAGTCAGTAGCAAATAGATCTACAACAATGAAAGTACTGGAAGGTGTCGGAAATATCACGGGAGATATGTTTAAGTCTGCCACAGGCACAGAAGATAAAAACAAATTCGACAAAGACAAAAATGATTACAAACTCTCTGGCATGGAAGAAGACATGCTAAAAGGTATCGAAGAAAAACTCAGCAAAGGTGGCATGGATGTAACGATTCGCCTGCTCTCTAGTGCTGAGAACGAAGCAACAGCGCAAATGAATCTGGACAATATCATAAGTGCCTTTAGCCAATACAATGTGTATCGCTACGGCAACAGCTTCAAAGCCGTCATTCCACGAAAACAAACACGCCTGATCCAAGACTTCATCTATCGTTCCTTTCATACAGGTCGCGCAGCACTGCTGACCACAGAAGAAATGGCATCGCTCTGGCATCTGCCACTCCACTCCACAGAGGCCCCAAAAATCAAATGGCTTTCTGGAAGAAAATCTCCCCCACCACACAATATCCCTACCTCCGGACTCCACCTCGGCTATATCGGCTATCGAGGATCACGAACAGAAGTTTTTCTCAATGAAGCAGACAGACGTCGTCATCTCTATATCATTGGAAAATCTGGTACAGGAAAATCTGTTACTATTGCAAACCTCGCAAAACAAGACATCAAAAACGGGCACGGCGTTTGTATTGTCGATCCTCACGGAGACTTGGTAGAAGATCTCCTCGAACACGTCCCAAAACATCGCGCCGATGACGTGATTATTTTTAATCCGTCTGACATGGATCGTCCCATAGGGCTGAACATGCTCGAAGCAAAAACAGAAGATGAAAAAGATTTCATTGTCCAAGAAATGATCAGTATCTTTTACAAACTCTTTCCACCAGAAATGATCGGACCGATGTTTGAGCATCAGATGCGAAATGTCATGCTGACACTGATGGCAGATATAAAAAATCCTGGCACGATCATCGACATCCCCCGCATGTTTACGGATGATGACTATGTCAAATCGTATACAAAAAATTTGAAAGATCCTGTGGTCAGAGCCTTTTGGGAAAAAGAAATGGCAAAGACCAGTGACTTTCACAAATCAGAAATGCTCGGCTACTTGATTTCAAAAGTAGGACGCTTTGTAGAAAATGAAATGATGCGAAACATCATGGGACAACAACAATCTGGTTTTGATTTTCGAGAAGTCATGGACAACAAAAAAATTCTGTTCGTCAACCTCGCAAAAGGAAAAACAGGAGAAGTCAATGCCAAACTGATAGGTCTAATCATCGTCGCAAAGCTCCAAATGGCTGCCATGGGCAGAGCCGATATACCAGAAGAAGAACGGCATGATTTCTACCTCTATATCGACGAGTTCCAAAACTTTATTACCGATTCTATTTCTACTATTCTTTCTGAAGCTCGAAAATATCGCCTTGATCTCATCCTCGCCCACCAATACATGGGACAACTCATCGATGACAAAGGAAAATCAGATGTACGCGATGCCGTCCTCGGAAACGCAGGGACATTCATGGTCGGTCGTATTGGCCCAGACGATGCAGAAGTATTGGCAAAAGAATTTGCTCCAGTCTTTGGGTCATACGACCTCTTGAATCCACCTGAATATAGCTTTTATACAAAAATGCTCATAGATGGCAAAGCAAGTAAACCATTCAACATGACAGCCTACCCACCGACAAAAGGAAATAAACAACTCGCCGACGCCATCAAACAACTCGCCCGCCTAAAATACGGACGTGACAGAACTATCGTCGAATCTGAAATCCTCGAACGCACAAAACTTGGTGATAGTGAAGGCGCAGCAAAGACAAATATGATAGAACCTTCGTTGTGATGATAGACATTCAGCACGTCCCTCCCCCTCGTAGGGGGAGGTCAGGTGGGGGTTACTTAGAACGAAAAAGGAGGATATGTCATATCAAGACTATTTTAAAAATACACCTTCTTATGCGACAAGAAGGTCAAAGCTTCGTCGGAATCAGACAAAATCTGAACAAGTCCTTTGGAAAGAATTACAATCAAAAAAACTTGGTCTAAAATTTCGCAGGCAATTTCAGATACAGCAATATATCGTTGATTTTTATTGTCACACACTCAAGTTAATTATTGAATTAGATGGTCCAATACATCAATATCAAACGGAGTATGACAAGCAACGTCAGGATTTTTTAGTACATGACGGATATCATGTTGTTCGATATTTAAATGATGAAGTTCTTTTTGAAAGAGAATCAGTTATGTTACATCTCTTACGTGAAATTGAAAAAAGAAAGCTCGAGCTTCTGAGATACCCCCTCCCAACCTCCCCTACTAGGGGAGGAGTTTTTTATTTACTTGCTACTTACACACTTGTCCACTCCCCCTCCACACTCCTTCCCCTACTCTTCCACTTTCATCCATGACACACTTGCCTATTCTTGTTACAATAACACAAGTAATTCTCTGAACGCCTGTCGTGCTATGACTCCACTCTCAAATATTCTTACTGACCGCGCGGAAACATTTTCTCTATCAGAAACGCTCACGCGGATTGAGCACGATAGTCACGAATCTATCAGAGCAGCACAGCATACCATGCAAGTGCCACCAGAAGAACAAACACCCACAATAGAACTTTCTCAAATAAAACAAGCACTCCTCGACATGCGGGCACAGATAGATATTATTGTAAGTGCACTCGATGCAGACATGCATGTCGTGCCCGCTCCTCCCGCGCCGACACCTACCCCACTGGTAGAAGCATATCTTCCCTCAACGCCAGCACCACAAATACAAGAGCGCCCACAATACATCCCAGAACCACCAGCTCCTGTACATTCCGAGCAACCGCTCTATGTCGAACGAGACCGTGCTAGTGCGCCTGTCTACGGCAGTTTTCGGATTGTAGAAGGTGTATTCAATGGACAACGCATGATAGGAGAAGACGGTAACCACTATGATGTCCCCCAAAATTATGCGAGCAAATCAAAAATGGTCGAAGGAGATCACTTGAAACTTACAATTACTGCAGAAGGAAAGCAGTACTACAAACAGGTCGGTCCAGTAAAGCGCAAAAGCCTCATGGGAGAGCTGATGCAAGACCCACAGGGCAACTGGGTCGTCGTCGTAGATAGGATCCCCTACAAAGTCCTCACAGCCTCTGTGACCTTCTACAAAGCCCGCCCAGGCACCAAAACAGTCATTCTCGTACCTGAAGAGGGAATCGCAAACTGGGGTGCTGTAGATTCATTTTTGAGCTAACAGTGAAGATTGAAAGATTACATTTGCCTGTCGGCAAATAAGACTAGAAGATTGTCTATAAAAAATGCCTTAAATAAGGCATTTTTTTCTTTTTGCACAGCAAAGACCTTGACAAAAGCGTTTTTTTGTGATATATTCTTCTGTTTTGTGTTGCACTGTACATCTCTCTTTGAGATCTACTGTGGAGTACGGAACTTGAGGTGAGTACGATTTGTACCACCTCTTCCACTTGGCTCCATTGGGATCTAGCTGGGGATTGCCCCAGCTCCTTCCATCCCCACCCCCGAGGGCAGAGGCAATGATGCCGAATGCGAAGTGATAAGCTTCGTGTCCGGTGTCACCTCTGCCCTCGACCCTCAACTATCTTTTTTACCCTTTTTCTTTGGGCTCAGTCGAATGGAGCGACGACACAAGGTAGAAACGATTGAGAATAAAAAACACCCTGACAACATGTCTGGGTGTTTTTTTGTTTGTAAAATAATCTTCTGGCCTTCACAAAACAAAAACGTCCAAGGCATTGCCCCGGACGTTTTTTACATTCCTAAGAACTTTGAACCTAGAACTTGCAATTACGCCTTGTCTGGATCAGTAAGGTGAGCAGAAACGAGCTTTGTCATTTCAAACATGGTGACTTCTTTCTTTCCACCAAAGAGTGGGAGAAGGAGTTCGTCTGCAATGATGTTTCGTTTGTTTTCTGGATTCTGAAGATCTTTTCCTTTGATGTATTCCCAGAGTTTCTTCATCACTTGTCCACGTGAAAGTGGACCTGCTCCGATGACTGCAGCGAGTTCTGGTGAGAGTGTCAGCGGCTTCATGAGCGCTGGATTTGCTTTTCTTGGCATAGTATATGCA
>PFLZ01000083.1 GCA_002784795.1 Candidatus Magasanikbacteria bacterium CG_4_10_14_0_8_um_filter_42_12 | reverse complement strand
TTGAATCCACCAGACCCTTTTTTATTTTTTATAATATATTGGTCCGAAAAATCCTCAGCATGTGGATGCGTCTGAAGAATCGTATCCAAACGTTTTTTTGCCAAAAGAATTTCCTTTTCGGTCACCCCTTTTATTTCTACTGTTGGTATGGCAAATTCTTTGAACGTATGGTATGTATGCAGTTTATTATCAAAAATATTTTTGATATTCTTGTTGTTGAATGTGTAGACATTTGGGCTCGATGTGAGGAGGGCAAATTGCGCAGACTGAAGAGCATTTTTTGGAGTAAACTTGTCAAAAAGAATAGTGGTTTTTGCTTTATGTTGGTGTCTTTGCCACGTACGATCATATGTCCAAAAACTTTTGAACATTCCTGTGCCACAAATATCGGTGGACGTTGCAAACGCAGCTTTTAATCCTTTTTTATGACATCGTTCTAAAAAATATTTGTAGCTGTCATTATATACTCCCATCTTACTTTTTTGAGAAAAAGGTGGTGTATCAATATATATTTTGTTGCTCGCACTTTTTGCTTTTGTGCCTGAGTAAACGATAATAATATCAAATTGTTCTGTTTGAGTATTCATGATATGTCATTCAGTTATGATAGAATCAAACACCCTGCGGAGGATGACAGGGTATGAGAAAAAATATTTTTTGCTCAGGTGGAAGATATGAGATGTACGCATCCTAGCACAAATAGGGGTATCTGTATATAGAAGACCTCAGTAGTATGAATACTGAGGTCTTCTAATGATAGCTACTACTGTCAGGTTGTGTATTCCGTTATATAAGACGTTTTATTGTTGTTGGTATGTGAAAGATTTTTTCATAGCTTTCCAGAACACTTCTTTATTGACACAATGTGGATTACTCCCATCACAATCTTTGTTTTCTAGAATATTGCCATATTTTGCAAACGTATTTTTGTCTTCGTACATATATGGATCGCTTTGCAAATTGGCGGTGACTGCGGCATGCGCTTTGTCGACATCTCCACCTGCTTTGGCCAATTCTTCTTCCATTCCAAGATTGTATGCACGGACGAGGCCGCGAAATTCTGCTGATTTTGCTTCTTTTCGGACCGTGTCGAGCGCTTCGCCGAGTATGGCTGTGGTTGCTCCTGCTGCATCTGATTCCACGAGATCGAGCAATTCTCCAAAGGCAGCTTTTTTGGCCTCATCGGTTATTTTGCCAATAATGTCATCTTTTATCTGATCTTTAATACGACCTGTTTCTCTGTCAAAATCCTGCTGTTCCTGATTTAAGCCTTTGTCAATCGCGACTTGTCTTTCGAGCATTCTCGAATAGATGAGTAGTGACTCATCATATTTCTTTTCTTTTTCAGTTGGATTGGCGTTCCAAAATTTCAGATAATCTTTGGCATTGCCGAGTTTTTCATTCCAACGTAATTTTACAAGTTCAGAGGCTTCTAGATTTTCTATATCATTTTTTGGATCATTTTTGTATGCGAGCATGTCACTGATTGCTTTGTATTCTTTGTCACTAAGCTTTTCCCCTTTTTCACGCAAACTATCGTTGAGTGCTGTAAGAGAATTTTTTGTTTTTTCATCTATTTTGCCTGTAGCATAGTCAAGAGCAGTTTGTTTGTTCATCGGGTCTGTGAGAGATTCATATTCATTTTTTTTGTCATCATCCATGATGTCTAGATTATCTTTTCTTCTTTTTTTCAGATCATCCAATTGAGCTTGCAATCCTGCATCAGGATTTTTTTCAAGTTCTTCTTGTAAACTTTTTATTTGATCATCCATTTCTACAACTGTCCCGGGTAATACACTCGGACCGACACTTTTTACACAAGCGTCTTTGTCTGCTCCCGAGAGCATGGCACAGCCACTAGGATTTTCGTGTTTGATAGACGTTTCTAAAATGCATTCTTCTTTGGTATATGAATACATCCTGCCTTCTATTTTGTCGCACACACCTAGGTCACCTGTATTTTCTGCAATACGTTTGAAACATTTGTCTTTTGGTGGGTTGGAACCAGCATCTTGGAAATCCTCTCCTTTAATTTTTTCACACGTATCAGGATTTGCTTCTTGTACTGCAGCATTTTGCATACAGTGATCTGGATTGTCATAAAATTGACACGCCCATTCATTTATTGTACCTGTGCATCCAGTGAGAAATAGGGGAGCAATAAGTAGTGATGCTACTAAGGTGGATTTTTTTGCTACATTTTTGCTGATGACTTTTTTCAGCATGAGTGCTCCTGTCCACATGGCTATGAGCCAATATAGAAATGTTGTAGTAGATAATAGTGGTACACCAATATAATAGATGATTGCTCTCGCAATATCGGTATATTTGTTTTCAAAAAAAACTAATTGTCTCGCAAACAAGTACCAAGGCAATGTCATGAGAAATGCCATAGCGGGAAATATCATGTTGCAATTTTTTACTTTCGTTTTTCTCAATAGAGCGTACACAATGTAGCCACCGATCATGGATATGAAACCTAGAGCAAGCCCCGCAAATATACTATATTTACTGAATATGTTTGTTACGCGAGTGTCTATAATATCTGGGTATGTGATCTGTGCCAAATCATATGCAAAAAAATAAAAAAAACCGCTGAAAGCGATCCAAAATATGAGTGGCATGAGGGGGGAATGAATAGTATGTGCCCGTTTCTTTTTTTGAATAGGCGGTTGTTTATCGGGCAGTTCTTCAGACAGGTCCTCAGGTACTTCTTCATTTGGTTGTACCATAGTACTATTTTCCATATGATATATGAAACTAAATATAAAAGGCTATTATAATTTTAGCATAGCACGTTCACTTATTTCGTACAGTGCATCTGTTGATAATTCTTTACTCCACTTTCAAAAATACAACCTCTGGTGGATTGAACAATCTTGCACGTGTCCCACTCTCTCCTGTGCCACTGGTCACAAAGAGCTGCGTATTGTCATCTACTTGTTGTAGTCCTTGGTACCAGTCTGTAGGAATAGGCTCATCCAGTCGGCCAAGAGGTCCTACAAAAGGAAAGCGTATTTGTCCGCCGTGCGTGTGCCCTGATAGCATCAGATCAATATCTTGTTTGGTCGCCAGCCATACTGCTCCTGGATTGTGTATTAGCGCTATGGTAGGGATGGTCTCTGGTTTGTTTGTTAATATATCAAATGATAGCTTTTCTGCTAGATATGAGTCACCACCAAAGATGGCAATATCTTGTCCCTGGATTGTCGTCGTGACAAGTGTATTTGTCATGTAAGTAATACCCAGATCTGTGAATGCCTTTGCCGCAGATGCACTGATATCCCCAAACAGTCGAAGATTGTCAGCACTATTTCTTTTCCCACCTACACCGTATTCATGATTGCCTGGGACTGCATACACAGGAATACCCGTTTCTACCAAACGGGACAGGGGAGTGAGATATACTGTTTCATCCACATCGCCAGGTGTATTGTCTAGCTGATCTCCAGCAAGCATAACAATATCTGGACGGAGAGAAATAATTCTATCAACGACTCGCGAGACGTGGCTTGTTTGGTTGTATACACCAAGTTGAAAATCTGACACCAGCGCAATGGTAAAGGGGTGTTCAATCCCTGGAAGATCAACTGTTTGTTCATTGGTGATGAGAAGACGAGGTTCTACATAGCTCCCATAGAGCAGGATGACCGCACCAAGAAAAAGCAAAAAAGAAGCTCCATAGGTGAGCTTTTTATGGCGGTATTCGAAGCTTTGTATTCTTTGCTTTGCACTATAGAGCAGGATACCTGCTGGCAAGAGCGTACTCACCAGACCAATGGTGATGAGCAAGTCAAAATATGCTTGCATAGGATGTGTGTTGTGCCGCCGGTCGGAATCGAACCGACACGGATTTCTCCACACGATTTTGAGTCGTGCGTGTCTACCAGTTCCACCACGGCGGCATATACTGTATCCACAAGTTTCCTAGGGGATAAAAGCGATGCCTACTATAGCGAAAAATGGTGACGTTGTCAATTTTATGTTATACTAATTCTCGATTACCATATGGCTCGAATTATTGCAGTAGTGAATCAAAAAGGCGGTGTGGGAAAGACCACAACTGCTATGAATCTTGCCGCTCACCTCGCTGAGCTTGGCAAATTTGTGCTTCTTGTAGATATGGATCCTCAGGGGAATGCGACGAGTGGTTTTGGTATTGGTATGCGTGAGTTGGAACATGGTGTATACGAAGCCTTGGCAAAACAAAAGCGGGTGCATGATGTTATCCAAAATACCACGCATGAAGGGCTTCGTATTTTACCGGCGACAACCAATCTCGCTGGTGCAAATATCGAGCTTGTGGATATGGATCGACGAGAATTTCAACTCTCAGATCTTCTCGGAGAAGTAACACATGCGTATGATTATATTATTGTTGATTGCCCACCATCATTAGGATTATTGACTATCAACAGTCTTGTCGCTGCGAATGAACTTTTGATTCCGGTACAAGCAGAATACTATGCACTCGAAGGACTTGGGCAATTGTTGAAGACCATAGACCTTATTCGAGAGCATATCAAACCAAACCTTGCGATTCTTGGTGCGGTGATTACCATGTTTGATAAACGAACTAGACTTTCGGGAGATATCATGGATCAATTGTATAAGTATTTTCCAGACACCATTTTCCGTTCTGTTATTCCACGAACTGTACGACTCGCAGAAGCGCCGAGTTTTGGGCAGACAATTTTACAATATGATCCAAAAGGAAAGGGTTCTCGCGCGTATGAACGGTTGGCGAGGGAGATTCTCGAGAAACACGAGACTTACAGATAACTGATAATTCTGATATACTGATATACTGATGTACTATGAGGAGGGTAGAATTATTACACAGAGAATTGAGTTATACTGTACGAGGAATTCTTTATACGGTGCATAATTATCTTGGTCAGCATAGAAATGAAAAACAGTATTGTGATGCGATTGAACGAGGTCTCCAAGTAAAAGAAGTCCCATATGTTCGTGAATTCGCTTTACCTCCTAGTTTTGATGGAGAACGCAAGGGAAGAAACAGAGTTGATTTTTTAGTCGATGATTCAATTATTGTTGAAGTAAAAGCCATTCCAAGATTAACAAGAAATGCCTATCATCAATGTATGAGATATCTTGTTAGCAGTGGAAAAGAATTGTGTTTTCTTGTAAATTTCTATCCAGACAATCTATATATTAAGCGTATTCTTAATCCCAATCTACTTAAAAAAAATCAGTAAATTAGGATTATCAGTTATCTGTAAAAACTATGGCTCTAGGTAAAGGATTGGATTCACTGATCCCTTCACAATCAAAACGAAAAAATGTTCACAAAGAAACAAGTTCTGTGGGGAATAATTCAGATCGTGTGTGGCACATCCCACTAACAGACATTACCGCAAATCCAGATCAGCCACGAAAAGAGTTTTCTCATACTGAGATGGAACAACTCGTCGCTTCTATAAAGAAGCATGGCGTCATGCAGCCAATCACCGTGACAGAAAAAGAAGATGGTGGGTATGAAATTATTGCAGGGGAGCGTCGTTTTCGTGCGTCTACTATTGCAGAAATGCCAACTATTCCGGCATTGGTTCGAAGTGCGACAGAACAAGAAAAATTGGAACTGGGGCTTATAGAAAATATTCAAAGACAAGATTTGAATCCGATTGAAGAAGCATTTGCCTATCAGCGATTGACCGATGAATTTGGCTTAACCCAGCAAGAAATTGCAGACCAGGTTGGCAAAAGTCGACCGCTCATTGCCAATACAATTCGACTGCTTGATCTGCCAGAACTCATCCAAAAAGCACTGATCAATGGGCATCTTTCTGTGGGAAAGGCAAGAGCCCTATTGAGTTTGAAGGATGAAAAAGAACAATTGGACATGTACCAAAACATGATGGGAACGACTGCTACGGTACGAGAAGTTGAACAAGCTGTTGCAGGCAAAGGACAGCAATCAAGAAAAGGATCTGTTCGTCGTGACCAACAGCTTTCAAGTGCAGAAAAAATTATCGAAGATCGTCTTCGTGCAAAAGTGCATATTAGTGGCAAAGGAGAAAAAGGAACTATTCAAATTTCCTACTATTCAAAAGATGAGTTGAAGAGGCTCATCGAAGAGCTTTCTTAATATATTCATATGAATGAATTATCCGCAAATGCTGCACTTATCCCTCCTGACACATCAACTTCAATATTTAGCATAATAATCCTTCTTCTATCTTTTCTTGGGTTGATTGCAGTGTTATCGATGTTTGTCTTTTGGTTGGTAGCGTTTATTCAAGTGCTCACAAGAAATAATCTTAAAGAAAGTAAGTGGCTTTGGATATTGCTGCTGTTATTTGTTGGTCCGATTGGAATCTTGGCATATTTCTTTGTTGAAAATCGCAAAAAGTGGGGCATTGCATCCGTTATCTTTCTTGGCTTGTTGCCGTTTGTACTCGTAGTGTATGCAATTGCAAATATGGTACTTGTCACAAGGATATAATCTTTTCTCCATTTAAAAACGATGGCTAATGCCATCGTTTTTTTTATATCTAATCCTCTAACACCTACTACCTACTTATTCGGCAATACACTCTTTATCCAGCTCGTTCTTTTTTTCTTGGCTGCATTTTTGATATGTGCTTTTGCGGTATGTGTTTTCACAAAGTGTATCCAGTCTTGATTGGGTTCTTTTCTGTTTTTATCAAGGATGATGTCAATGACATCTCCATTTTTTAATTCTGTATCCAGACTGACCATTTTATCATTCACGATTGCTCCATTACATTTATTCCCTACATCAGTATGGATGTGGTATGCAAAATCTATAGGGGTTGCTCCGTCAGGGAGGTCAATAACATCGCCCTTTGGAGTGAAGACAAAAATACGTGATTGCAAAAAATCAACTTTCATTTCTTCAAGATCATTGAGTTTTGTGAGCATGTCTTTTTGAATTTCGGCGAGTTCTTTTGCCCAGGCAACTTCTTTTTTGGGCATGCGTGCTCCTTTTTCATCGTAGTGCCAATGTGCAGCAATACCAAATTCAGCTTCTTCATGCATTTCTTGTGTTCGAATTTGGAATTCTACATGTTCACCCTCCGGCGTAAAGACAGTGGTATGAAGAGATTTATATCCGTTTGGTTTTGGTTGGGAAATATAATCTTTGATACGTCCTTTCATCGGACGCCAGATATAATGAAGAATACCGAGTGCTGCATAACAGTCGGCAACAGTCGGGACAATAACGCGAATTGCTACAAGATCATAAATCTTGGCAATTTGGTTATCTTTCCGAAGCAATTTTTGATAAAAACTATAGAGTCTTTTTTCTCTGCCGTAGAGTTCCATGATTGGTACGCCCGCGAGTGCTAGTTCTTTTTTTGCCGTATCTTCTATGTGCTTTAAAAACTTTTCTTTGCCTGCCAATTTTTCTTCTCGGATTTTCTTTGTACGTTCGTATTCTTTTGGATAGACAAATTTAAAGGAAAGATCTTCGAGTTGTCCTTTCATGTCTGCCATACCAAGACGGTTTGCAATTGGCGCATAGATTTCCAGACTTTCGAGAGCAATACGATACCTCTTTTGTGGTGGCAATGCATCGAGTGTTGAGAGATTGTGAATACGATCTGCGAATTTAATAATCATGACGCGAACATCCTCTGCCATGGCGACAAACATTTTTCGAAGATTTTCAATATAGCGTTCAACCCCTCGATATTTTAATTTTCCTAATTTTGTGATTCCTTCAACCAGTTTTCTGATTTCTTGACCAAAGTTTTTTTCGAGTTCATCGAGGGTGACTTCGGTATCTTCTGGGACGTCATGCAGGAGTGTTGCTACAATAATGACAGGATCAATTTTCATGTCAGCGACGATGTGGGCAGCACCAAGAGGGTGAATAATATAGGGTTCACCAGATTTTCGAAATTGGCCATCATGCGCATCGTAGGCAAATTCGTAGGCAAGCTTGATCAGATCGAGATCTGCTTGTGGGGCATATTCTCGTACTTTTTCGAGTAAGCCTTCAATTGTCTGTTTTTTTTGTTTTGTCATAGGACAAATGTGTGTGTATTCATCCTAGCGTAGAGAAGAAAATTTTGCAAGTTCTAGTCTTTTTTATGAAGCAATTGTATTGTGAAGAGTGATGTTATTGATTCTGTGTCTTACCGCTTTGCCCGTCTTCAAAATCAGAAAAATCTCGCAGACTCTCCCACTTTTTTCGGAAATCTTCTGCATCAAGATACTCTACAAAGGTATTATATTGAGAGTGTGTTTTTTGCAAGCGTCCTGCATGTTTGATAGGACACCAATACCGTTCGGTTCGCCCTGCAATTTCAGTTGCGTACCGCATGAGATTATTAACATAACTGCAGTACAGACAATTAAATTTTTCAAACCAGTTGAGGTAGGGGAGACGCCCACGGTCGTATACAAAATAATCTTTAGCTCGTACACGTGGAATATTGTATAGACCAAACGCGACGAGGTGATATATTTCAAGTCCAATATGAAAAATAATGGCTGGGATAATCATGCCATAAATAAAAGGAACGCTGATGAGATGGGGAAGACTAATTGGAAAAAACGTTTTGAGTGAACTTATCTTCCATGTCTTCAGTTGCCCTTTTTTTTTCTTGAGTTCTGTGAAAATATTTGTTTTTTCATTGACCGCTTGCATGGCGCGGTCAAAGGCAGCAAATACATCATCACCGAGTTCGGAAAGTTTTTTAACTTCCAATTCTTTAGTTTTACTCAAGCGTTCTTGAATGTTTTTTAATCTCTTTTGTAGCTCTTGTTTTGTTTTATTTATCATACTCTTTATTATCGGAGTTCCTTATATGGGGCGTAAGTATATCAAAACAGGAGCATATCGTATATGCTCCTGTTTGTATTACTCACTTTTTTTCTTTTTTTTCCACTTTCGTTTTGGTTTTTTCTTTGCTTCCTCAATGAGTTCTTGGCATTGCTCGAGGGTGAGCGTCGTAGGGTCAGTATCTTTTGGAATTTTTGCATTGACTTTCCCTGCTTTGATATACGGACCATACCGTCCTTCTCTGATTTCTATGACATCTTCATCTTCTTTTGGTTCAAATCTTTTTATGAGTGCTTTTGTTTTTTTTTCTTTTTCTGCTTTCACGATTTCCTTTGCACGTTCGAGTGTGATCGTGTACGGATCATCTTCTTTGATAGAGAAATATTCTTTTCCAATTTGGACATATGGTCCAAAGCGTCCAATGGCAACGGTCATATCTTCTCCCGCTTCTGTTTGCCCGACTACTTTTGGAAGAGACAACAAATACATAGCTTCTTCCATGGTGACGGTTTGTACAGATTGTCCTTTGCCGAGACTTGCAAATGTTGGTTTTTCCTCGTCTTCTTTGTCACCAAGCTGGACAAAAGGACCAAACCGTCCGATGCGTGCAAAAACGGGTTTGCCACTTTTTTCATCAATGCCAACTTCTCTGATTTGGAGTGTATCCTCTCGAGAAAGTTCGTCTTCTTTTTTTACAAGGTTGTCGTGGAAGGGGTGATAAAATGTTGCAATGATAGGCTTCCAATCTCGTTCACCAGCTGCGATTTCATCGAGATTTTGTTCCATGAGCGCGGTAAAATCATAATCAACAATATCCTTGAAATGTTCCACCAGCAAATCATTTACCACCATCGCAATATCTGTTGGCTTGAGTCGTTTGTCTTCGAGTCGTTCGACATAGCCACGCGCTTCGATTGTTCCAATCGTTGGTGCATAGGTCGATGGTCTTCCAATCCCGCGTTCTTCGAGGGCTTTGACAAGCGTCGCATCAGAGTAGCGAGCTGGTGGTTTTGTAAAATGTTGTTCTGGTTTTAGTGCTTCACAAAGAAGTGCTTGCCCTTCTGCAAGTTCGGGAAGCATTTCGTGTTTGATGTTTTCTGGATAGAGCGCGAGCCATCCATCAAATACACAGGTCTGCCCATTTGCACGAAATGTATATGTGAGTGCAGAAATATCAACGGCAGTTTTGTTCAATGTTGCTGCTGCCATCTGTGTTGCAACAGCCCGTTTCCAAATCAGCGAATACAATTTGAATTGTCTATCGTCTAGATATTCTTTGATTGACTCTGGTGTCCGTGTTGGATCTGATGGGCGGATAGCTTCATGCGCTTCTTGTGCACCTTTGCTTTTTTTGGCATAGACACGTGGTGCATCGAGTACGTATTTTTCCCCGTAGGTTGTCTGTACAAAGGTGTTTGCTTCTGTCAAAAATTTTTCAGACAAATTGGTAGAGTCTGTACGCATGTAGGTGATGAGACCCGTCGTCCCTTCTGCACCAATTGCGATTCCTTCATAAAGTTGTTGCGCGAGTCGCATGGTTTGTTTTGCAGAAAATCCATACACATTGTTGGCAGTTTGTTGCAGACTCGACGTGATGAATGCTGCAGGGGGAGTGCGCTTGGTTGCCTTTTTTTCTATATGTGAAATAGCGTATGATGCTCCATCGAGATTTTTCAAAATAGTATCGACTGTTCCCTGTTCACTCAGTTCTAGTTTTTTGAGTGATTTGCCGTCTATGGCATGAAGCTTTGCGACTACCGGATCTGGAAAACTTTTTTTCTCATCCTGAAAGAGCCCTTCGAGTGTCCAGTATTCTTGAGGTTCAAATGCTTCTATCTCACGTTCACGTTCCACGGTGAGGCGCACTGCGACGGACTGTACACGCCCAGCAGAAAGTCCACGGGCAACTTTTTTCCACAAAAAAGGAGATAGTTCGTATCCGACCAGTCTATCGAGGACGCGACGTGCTTGTTGTGCATCGACGAGTTTTTGGTCAATTGTTCGTGGGTGTGCCAGCGCTTCATCGATAGCATGCTTTGTAATTTCATGAAACACAATGCGATGCGCATCTGCTGGCTTTACTTTTAAAATATGTGCCAAATGCCATGAGATGGCTTCTCCTTCTCTATCTTCATCAGTTGCGAAGATGATATCATCACTTTTGGCAGCGAGATCTTTGAGTTTTTTTACTTGGGCAGTTTTGTCTTTTGAAATGGCATAGGTCGGTTCAAATGTGCCGCCTTCTATATCTATCCCCATTTTGCTTTTTGGGAGATCTCGGACATGCCCAAAAGAAGACTCTACGTAGTAGTCCTTGCCGAGGAATTTGCTGATTGTCTTCGCCTTTGTCGGAGACTCAACGATAACGAGTTTTTTCATACAAGGCCGAGCATAGTGGAAGATCGCACAATTGTCAACCCTCCCTTAGAAGAAGTCCTTTATTTCACTGCCCACAAACAGCGAACCGGTGACAAGTAGTATATCATGTTTTGTCACATGTTTCTGTGCCCAAGAGAATGCATTCATCGGCTGGAGGAAAATTTCTGTTCGTGCTGGACTATATGTTTGCCATACTTTTGCAATGTCATGGGGGGGTGCTACTTTTCGAAAATGATTCACCGTATTGCGGGTACATGCAACTGCTTTTGGATGTAGTATCGCAAGTTGGGAGATCATTTTTTTGAGATCTTTATCACCAGAAAAACCGTTGATAATATACAGATTTCCTTTCTTGCGATGCGTGCGCAACTGTTGGAGTGTGTTTACTGTTGTTTTTATTTTGTCTGCATTGTGCGCGCCATCGAGAATAATGAGAGGGGATTCGGAAATGACTTCCATGCGTAGTGGCTGGGTTGCATGTTCTATTCCTTTGGTAATATTTTTTTCT
Source organism: Candidatus Magasanikbacteria bacterium CG_4_10_14_0_8_um_filter_42_12 (assembly GCA_002784795.1). Lineage (GTDB taxonomy): Bacteria > Patescibacteriota > Patescibacteriia > Magasanikbacterales > UBA922 > UBA12086. The sequence goes on along the minus strand of PFLZ01000083.1, from coordinate 129 downwards.
TCAATGCCAATACTGCGTGCGACCTCTATGGCAATACTTGCGTTCATGCTTTGGTGTGCGCCTATGGCGGTAGTATGGAACTCTGTACCTTGATAAGAACATGTTGTACCGGTGAGGTCAGTCACAATT